>CAHJWT010000042.1 GCA_903643075.1 Sphingomonadaceae bacterium
CGGGACAGCGGCGCGGCGGGTCTTGGCCATGAGTCCACCCGGGCATGCGGCGGCACCGCCGAACGCGGAGGCGGCTGCCGTCCGGGCGGCAGGCCGTGTCGAGTCGATCTACCCCACAACCGACTAGGGTCTACTCCGCCGCCTCCGCCAGAACTGCCGGTGCAGTCCGCGGGCCCCGCACCAGCCGGCCCGGTCGCGCCCCCGTCGCGACCCCCTCCCGAAAGGTGACGACCCCCGACTTGATCGTCCACGCATAGCCGCTCGCCTTCTGCAGCAGGCGCTTGCCGCCGGCGGGGAGGTCGAAGGCGATGTACGGTTTGGCGAGCTTCAGCCGGTCGAAGTCGATGACGTTGATGTCGGCGAGCATTCCCGGCGCGAGGCGGCCGCGGTCGTTCAGGCCGTACATCGCGGCGGTGTCGGCGGTCTGCAGCTTGACCGCGTCGGCCAGGCTTAGCTTGCCCGGCCGCTGGCGGTCGCGTGCCCAGTGGGTCAGCATGAAGGTCGGCGACGCTGCGTCGCAGATCACGCCGCAGTGCGCGCCGCCGTCGGACAGGCTGACCACCGTCGCCGGGTGCCGAAGCAGCTCGAGCACATGGTCGAGGTGGCCGTCGGCATAATTGAGGATCGGCAGGTAGATGAAGCCGCGGCCGTCGTCGGCGAGCATCGTGTCGTAGGCGACATCCTCCGGCGTGCGGCCCTCGCGGGCGGCGATCGCGGCGATGCTCGTTTCCGGCGTCGGCTCGTAGTCGGGCTCGTCGCCGAGCGGAAACTGCATTGCCCAGCCGTGGAATAGCAGGTCGACGAGCGCCGAGTCGTTCTCTGGCCGTTCCGCCGGATCGGCGAGGAGTTTCGCCTTGAACACCGGGTCACGGAGCATGGCGAGCTGCTCCGCCCACGGCAAGGTGGCGATCGCCTGCCAGCTCGCCCGTGTGACGAAGGGATGCGCCGTCCCGCGCCAGTTGAGGAGGACGCCGGTGCCGCGCAGCGCGATCTGCGCCGTGACCCGCGCACCCCGCGCGTTGGCCGCGTCGGTACGCGCGAGTTGGTCGCGCCAGCCCTCGTCGTCGAGCGGCGATTGCAGCAGCGCGAAACTGACCGGCATCCCGGTCTTGACCGACATCGCCTCCATCCACGCGAACTCGTCGCCGCAGGGATTGAGGTCGCTCGCCATCTCGAACACACCGTGCCCGGCCCGGACGATGCCCTCGCCGATGCCGAGCAGCTCGGCGCGGTCGGCATAGGTGCCCGGGACGACGTTGCCGTCGACCGCGCGGTGGAGGACGGTCCGGCTGGTGGTGAAGCCGAGCGCCCCGGCGCGCAGGCCGTCCTCGACAATTGTCGCCATCGCCGCGACGTCCGCGGGGGTCGCCGGCTCGTTCACCGCACCGCGCTCTCCCATGACGTACGCCCTGACCGCCCCGTGGGGAACCTGCGTCGCGACATCAACGGTGCGCGGCAGCCGGTCGAGCGCGTCGAGATATTCGGGGAAGCTCTCCCACCCCCACGTCAGGCCCTCGGCGAGCGCGGTGCCGGGGATGTCCTCGACGCCCTCCATCAGGCCGATCAGCCAGTCGTGCTTGTCGGGCCGGGCGGGGGCGAAGCCGACGCCGCAGTTGCCCATGACGAGGCTGGTGACGCCGTGCCAGCTCGAAGGGCCGAGCTCGGGATCCCAGGTCGCTTGGCCGTCGTAATGGGTGTGGATGTCGACGAAGCCCGGCGTGACGATCAGGCCGCGCGCGTCGATCTCGTTACGCCCACGGGTCGTCACGGTGCCGACTGCCGCGATGCGGTCGCCGTCGATCGCGACGTCGCCGATGAAGGGCGCGCCGCCGCCGCCGTCGACGATGCGGCCGCCGCGGATGACGAGGTCGTGCATGCATCCTCTCCCCAGAATTTTGCCATAGACTATCACGCCGCTTGACGACGGCATCGCGAAAAGTGAGAGCGAACAAATGCGATACTTGCTCGTTCTCGCGGCGCTGGCCGCCGCCGAACCGGCGGAGGCGGCGATGCACCATGCGACGGGTTCGTTCGAGGTGACGATGACGCCGGTCGACGACCCGGCGATCGCCGCGCTCGCCGGCGCGCGGTGGACGCTGACCAAGACCTACGCCGGCCCGCTCGCCGGCCGCGCCCATGGGGTGATGCTGTCGGCCGGCGACCCGAAGGTCGGTTCGGCCGGCTATGTCGTCTACGAACGGATTGACGGCACGCTCGACGGTCGGGCCGGCAGTTTCTCGCTCGCGCACAGCGCGACGATGGACAAGGGGGCGAGCGCGATGCAGGTGGCGATCATCCCGGGATCGGGCCTCGGCGCGCTCGCCGGGATCACCGGGACGATGGCGATCCGCATCGACGCCGGCCGCCATCTCTACGATCTTGATTACGATCTCACGCCGTAGCGGCGTGCTTCTCGACTTCTGAGTTGAGCTCGGCGCCGAGGAGCAGGACATAGGCCGACAGGTATAACCACATGAGGAGGACGACGACCGCACCCAGCGCGCCATAGGTCGCGTTGTAGTTGCCGAAGTGCGCCGCATAGAAGCCGAAGCCTACCGTCACCACGATCAGTCCAATCGTCGCGACGATGGCCCCGGGCGACAGCCACACCCACGGCGTTGTTGGCCGGTCGGGGGCGTAGCGGAACAGCGTGGCGATGCCGAGGCTGGCGAGGAGAGATGCTCCAACCCACGACGCGTACTTGACGGCGGTCGCGGCGAATGGCGACCAGTGGCCGGCGAGTTCCTGGGCGAAGCCGGTTACCGAGCCCGCGAGCAGCGCAGCGATGGCGACGCCGACGGCACCCGCCGTCACCGCGGCGCTGACGAGCGTCGCGTGGACGAACCCGCGCGTCTCCCTGGTCTCGTACGCCACGTTGAGCGCGGTGACCACCGCTCCCGCACCCTTCATGGCACCGTAGAAGGCGAGCAGCAACGCGATGAGGAGGCCGACGCCCTTCTTGGTCGCCGCCGTGGCGACGATCGCGGCGAGCTGCTCGTCGATCAGCTTGGCGGCGTCAGTCGGCACCATCGCCGTCACCGCCTGCATATGCTTGGCGACCGAAGCCGGGTCGACGACGAGGCCGTAGGCGAGGACAAGCGCGGCGAGCAGGGGGACCAGCGCGAGGAAGCCGTAGAAGGCGACGCCGGCGGCGATCAGGTCGATGTGGTCGGCAGTCGCCTCCGCCCACGTCGCCCTGGCCACCTGCCACCAGCCGCGCGGCGGGATATCAGCAGGGGTCGCTACGGGGCTCGCCATGCCTGTCAACGGCGGCGGCGCGGTGCCGTTCCGGTCGATTGCGCCGCCGCCGTGCGGGCGCTAAGCGCGGCCGATGAGCAGCCAGCAGACCCCCGTCGGCGACGACGCGCGCATCGAGACGCGCGACCAGCTGGTCGGCGTGTTCGAGCGTGGCAGCCGGCCCGCCGCCGACTGGCGGATCGGCACCGAGCACGAGAAGTTCGTCTACCGCACTGCCGATCATGCCGCGCCCAGCTATGACGAGCCGGGCGGTATCCGCGACCTGCTCAAGGGCATGGAGGACTTCGGCTGGGACCCGGTGGTCGAGGGCGACAACGTCATCGCGCTGAAAGGGGCCGACGGCGCGATTAGCCTCGAACCCGCCGGCCAGTTCGAGCTGTCGGGGGCGCCGGTCGCGACGATCCACGAGACCTGCGCCGAATCGAACCGCCACCTGACGCAATGCCGCGAGGTCGGCGACCGCCTCGGCCTCGGCTTTCTCGGCCTCGGCTTCTGGCCCGACAAGCGCCGCGACGAGCTGCCGATGATGCCCAAGGGCCGCTATGCGATCATGCGCCGGCACATGCCCAAGGTCGGCGGCCTCGGCCTCGACATGATGCTGCGGACTTGCACCATCCAGACCAACCTCGACTATGCGTCCGAAGCCGACATGGTGAAGAAGTTCCGCGTGTCGCTCGCGCTCCAGCCGCTGGCGACGGCGCTGTTCGCCAACTCGCCATTCACCGAAGGCAAGCCGAACGGCTTCAAGAGCTTTCGCAGCCATATCTGGACCGACACTGATCCGCACCGCACGGGCGTCTTGCCGTTCGTCTTCGACGATGGCTTCGGCTTCGACCGCTACGTCGACTACGCGCTCGATGTGCCGATGTACTTCGTCTACCGCGACGGGGCCTATATCGACGCTGCGGGCCTCAGCTTCCGCGATTTCCTCGACGGGCGGCTGGCTCCGCTCTACGGCGAAAAGCCGACCGTCGCCGACTGGACGGACCACCTGTCGACCGCCTTCCCCGAGGTTCGGCTCAAGGGCTATCTCGAGATGCGCGGGGCCGACGGCGGCCGCTGGGACCGCATCTGCGCGTTACCGGCGCTTTGGGTCGGCCTGCTCTACGACGGCAGCGCGCTCGACGCTGCATGGGACATGTGCCGGAAGTGGACCCACGCCGACCATGCCCGCCTGCGCGACGAGGTGCCGGCGCTGGCGCTGGCGGCGACGAGCCCGAATGGCGGGACGCTGCAGGACCTCGCGAAGGAGGTCCTCCGTATCGCCGACGCCGGCCTCGCCGCGCGGGCGCACGTCAACGGGGCGGGCGACAGCGAGCAGGGTTTCCTCGGTCCCCTTCACGAGATCGCCGCGAGCGGCCTGACCAACGCCGACCGGATGCTGGCGGCGTACCACGGCCGTTGGGGCGGGGACGTGAGCGCCGTGTATGCCGAGGACAGCTATTAGGCTAGAGGACACGCATGAATAAGCATGTCGCTATCGCGCCAGCCGCGACCTACAGCACTGACCTGCACGCCTGGAGTCTTGAGCAAGCACGGTTGCTCCGCAACCGCCGTTTCGATCGGGTCGATGTCGCCAATATCGCGGAGGAGATTGAGGATTTGGCGCGGAGTGACGAGCGCGAGGCGGTCAACCGCCTGAAGGTTATTGTCGAACACCTTCTCAAGCTCATGCTGTCGACCGCGACCGAGCCTCGGCAGGGGTGGCGGGAAAGCATTGCCACGCAACGCGACGATCTCGATGTCGTCTTCGGTCGCAGTCCGAGCCTCCGCGCCCGCCGCGCCGAACTATATGCAGAAGCATGGCCGCGCGGGGTCAAACTGGCGCGCACGGGGTTGCGCGGCGAACGCGCGGCCTTGGCTGAGCTGGCGCGGCTTGGTCTGGTGCCAGCCTTCGACATCGACATCGCCTTGGACGACGACTTCTTTCCCGGCGACTAGCCGCGCCGCGCCGCCGCGTACAGCGCTACGGCGGCGGCGTTCGACACGTTGAGGCTCTCCATCGCTCCTGTCACCGGCAGGCGGGCGCGTTCGTCGCAGTGCTCGGCGGTGTTGGCGCGCAGCCCTTCGCCTTCGGCCCCGAGCACCAGCGCGGGCCGGGTTGCACCGAGCGCCGCTTCGAGCGTCGTCGCCGCCGCGCCGTCGAGGCCGATCCGCCAGAAGCCCGCCTCGCCGATCTCGTCGAGGGCGCGCGCGAGGTTGACGACGCGGGTCCACGGTACGGTTTCGAGGGCCCCCGACGCCGCCCGCGCGAGCGCGCCCGACTCGGGCGGGGCGTGGCGGTCTTGGGTGACGACCGCGAGCGCGCCGAACGCCGCCGCCGAGCGCAGGATCGCGCCGACGTTGTGCGGATCGGTGACCTGGTCGAGGACGACCAGCGGCCCGCGGCCGCTGTCGGTCAGGAGATCGCCGAGATACGGGTTGTCGAGCGGTTCGACTTCCAAGACGAAGCCCTGGTGCGGCGCGTCGGCGGGAACCAGCCGGCCGAGATCGGCGGCGTCGCCGTACTGCACCGCCAGCCCCTTCGGCAGCACGATCTCCTTCGCCGCGTCGTGGGTGACGTGGAGCTTGCGGAACACCCGTTCGGGATTGTCGAGCGCGGCGAAGACCGCGTGGCGGCCGTAGAGGCGCGGATAGTGGCTCTTCTGCCCGGCGGCGTTCCTCGGATGCGGTCGTCGGCCCATTGGCGCTTTCGAAACGGGGGAGCGGGTAGCGGGGATCGAACCCGCATCACAAGCTTGGAAGGCTAGTGCTCTACCATTGAGCTATACCCGCGACCAACTTGACCTAGCACGTGCCGCGCGGCTGGTGGAGAGGGTTGGATTTGAACCAACGTAGGGTTGCCCCGGCAGATTTACAGTCTGCTGCCATTGACCGCTCGGCCACCTCTCCACGCTCGCCGTCGCGGAGCGCGGGTTAGTGGCGAACCCCGCTGCGGCTGTCAACGTCGGGCAACCGGGTCGAGAGGATGTCGTGCCCAGATAGCCCCTTGGCATATCTCCGCGCCTTCCGTATATGCGAAGCCCTCGGCACTCGCAGGAGTGTAGCTCAGTTGGTAGAGCATCGGTCTCCAAAACCGAGGGCCGGGGGTTCGAGCCCCTCCACTCCTGCCAGCCGGGGCCGGGAATTTTGCCAGCCGCGATCCTGACCAAGGTGACCGGCTGGTCGTCGTTGTTTCGAGAAGGCGCTAGACGGTTCAGATGGCGAAGACTTCCCCCGGCGAGTTCGTGCGGCAGGTGCGTGTCGAGACGGGCAAGATCGCGTGGCCGACCCGCCGCGAGACGATCACGACGACGATCATGGTCCTCATCATGACGACCGTCCTGTCGTTGTTCTTCTTCGGCATCGACCAGATCCTCGGCCGGCTGGTCAAGGCGCTGCTGAGCCTCGCGGCCTGACCATGTCGAACCGCTGGTACATCATCCACGCCTATTCGGGCTTCGAGAACAAGGTCCGCGATGCGATCGTCACCGAGGCGGCGCGCAAGGGCCTCGACGCGTTCATCGAATCGGTCGAGGTGCCGGTCGAGAAGGTGACCGAGGTCCGCCGCGGCAAGAAGGTGACGAGCGACCGCAAGTTCTTCCCCGGCTACGTGCTGGCGAAGATGGCGATGAACGACGACATCTATCACCTCGTCAAGAACACGCCGAAGGTGACCGGCTTCCTCGGCCAGCAGAACAAGCCGCAGCCGATCAGCGAGGCCGAGGCAGCGCGCATCCTCAACACCAAGACCGACGAGCTGGCCCCGGCGGCGAAGGTCAAGCTCAAGGTCAACTACGAGATCGGCGACCAGGTCAAGGTGCTCGACGGGCCGTTCGCCAGCTTCAACGGGCTGGTCGAGGAGCTCGATTTCGATCACGGCCGGGTCAAGGTTTCGGTGTCGATCTTCGGTCGCGCGACCCCGGTCGAGCTCGCCTTCGAGCAGGTCGAGAAGCCGAAGTAAGTTCAACGCAGGCTGCGGGAGGCGGATGCGTCCGCCGCACGGACCGCATTTAGGAGAGCGCCGTCATGGCCAAGAAGATCACCGGTTACATCAAGCTGCAGGTCAAGGCCGGCAGCGCGACGCCGTCCCCGCCGATCGGCCCCGCGCTCGGCCAGCGCGGCGTCAACATCATGGAGTTCTGCAAGGCGTTCAACGCCAAGACGAGCGAGCTCGAGAAGGGGACGCCGATCCCGACCGTCATCACCGTGTTCGCCGACCGCAGCTTCACTTTCGCGACGAAGACGCCGCCGGCGTCGTTCCTGATCAAGCAGGCGGCCGGCCTCAAGGCGGGTGCCACGACCCCCGGCAAGGGCGCGAGCGCCGGTCAGATCAAGTCGTCGCAGATCCGCACCATCGCCGAGACGAAGATGGCCGACCTCAACGCGAACACGGTCGAGATGGCGATGCGGACGATCGAGGGCAGCGCGCGCTCGATGGGTCTCGACGTGGTGGAGGGCTGATCATGGCCGCGACGAAGAAGCAGAAGACGCAGGCCGGCACGATCGACCGCGAGAAGCTGTACGCGCTCGATGACGCGCTCGGCATCGTCAAGGCCAACGCCACCGCCAAGTTCGACGAGACGATCGAGGTTGCGATCGGCCTCAACGTCGATCCGCGCCACGCCGACCAGATGGTCCGCGGCGTAGTCACTTTGCCCAAGGGCACCGGCAAGACCGTCCGCGTCGGCGTCTTCGCCCGCGGGGCCAAGGCCGAGGAAGCGACGAAGGCCGGCGCCGACGTCGTCGGCGCCGAGGATCTGCTCGAGGCGGTTCAGGGCGGCAAGATCGATTTCGATCGCTGCATCGCGACCCCCGACATGATGGGTCTCGTCGGCCGGCTCGGCAAAGTGCTCGGACCGAAGGGGCTGATGCCGAACCCTAAGCTCGGCACGGTGACGATGAACGTCGCCGCCGCGGTCGAGGCGGCGAAGGGCGGCCAGGTCGAATACCGCGTCGAGAAGGCCGGCATCATCCACGGCCGGCTGGGCAAGGCGAGCTTCACCCACGACGATCTGCGCGCCAACTTCGACGCGCTGATGGACGCGGTGACGCGAGCCAAGCCGTCGGGAGCGAAGGGCAAGTACCTCGCGAAGGTTGCGCTCAGCTCGTCGATGGGCCCGGGCGTCAAGGTCGACACGGCGACGGTGCCGGGCCACGGCCCGGTCGCCTGACGAGACGGGACGCTTGACGGCGACACGTCAGCCGCTATAGCGGTCCCGGCTCGGCCGATCATACGGCCGACTACCGTCCGAGACTGTCGGTGCCGCTCGCGGCCTAAGCCCTCCGGGGGCCAGCATGAGACGGGGATAGTTTGGCGCTGCGGCGCTCTCGGCCGGCGGCTTTGCTGCGGCAACGATCCCTTTTTCGCGGATGGATGGGCGGTGCATCGGCGTCGCCTGCAGTATTTGCGGCCGGCGTGCATGCGCTGGCGATGAGGAGGGATGCATGGACCGCGCCGAAAAGGGCGAGCAGATTTCGAACCTCGCCCGGACCCTGTCCGAGACGAGCGTCGTCGTCGTCGCGCGCAATCACGGGCTGACCGTCGCCCAGGTCGGCGACCTGCGCAATAAGATGCGTGCCGCCGGGGCGACGTTCAAGGTGACCAAGAACCGCCTCGCGCGGATCGCGCTCGATGGGACGCCGTACCAGCCGCTCGGGCCGATGCTGACCGGGCCGGTCGGCTTCGCCACGTCGCGCGACCCCGTCGCCGCCGCCAAGGTCGCGGTCGACTTCGCCAAGACCAACGACAAGTTCGAGCTGGTCGGCGGTGCAATGGGCGCGACCCTGCTCGACGTCGCCGGCGTTCAGGCGCTCGCGACGCTGCCGTCGCTCGACGAGCTGCGTGCCAAGATCGTCGGCCTCGTCCAGGCGCCGGCGACCAAGCTCGCCCAGCTGGTCAACGCCCCCGCCGGCAAGTTGGCGCGCGTGTTCGGTGCCTATGCGGCCAACGACGGCGATCAGGCTGCCGCCGCCTGAAATCAATCAACCCGTTTCTTTCATTAGGAGATTACCATGGCTGACCTGCAGAAGATCGTCGACGAGCTGTCGACCCTGACCGTCCTCGAAGCCGCCGACCTCGCCAAGCTGCTCGAGGAGAAGTGGGGCGTCTCGGCCGCCGCGGCCGTCGCCGCCGCGCCCGCCGCCGGCGGTGCCGCTGCCGCTGCTGCCCCGGTCGAGGAGAAGACCGAGTTCGACGTCATCCTGACCGGCGACGGCGGTAAGAAGATCAACGTCATCAAGGAAGTCCGCGCCCTCACCGGGCTCGGCCTGACCGAGGCCAAGACGCTGGTCGAGAGCGCGCCGAAGGCGATCAAGGAAGGCGTCAACAAGGCCGAGGCCGACAAGATCAAGGCCCAGATCGAAGCTGCCGGCGGGACCGTCGAGCTTAAGTAGTTCGCGACAATCGACAGGCGACACCCGCGCGGAGTCGCCTGTCGCGCTCGGGGCTTCCAATCGTGTCGGGCGGCGCCTATATCGCGGTTCACGACATTCCGGCGCATCTGTGCGCCGCCTTCCCCGCCCCCGGGTGACCGTCCGCTTTGCTCACGGATTGGTCGAGAAGTGGGGGCAGCGGCGGGTTACAACGAGGCTGGCGGTGCGGTTCCCCGTGGGAATGCGCACTTTTTGGCGTTGGGGCCTGCTCCATCGTCGCGACCGATGAAGGATCGATATGGCGACCCAGGCGATTATTCCGGCCACCCCGACCGCCGGTACCAGCTTCACCACCAAGAAGCGCGTCCGCAAGACCTTCGGCTCGATCCGCGAGGTCGTGCAGATGCCGAACCTGATCGAGGTGCAGCGCGAATCGTACGAGTTGTTCCTCCGTTCGCGCCCGGCCGACAACTACGTCAGCGGCCTCGAGAAGACGCTGCGGTCGGTCTTCCCGATCCGCGACTTTGCCGGGACCGCCGAACTCGACTTCGTCCACTACGAGCTCGAGGATCCCAAGTACGACACCGACGAGTGCCGCCAGCGCGGCATGACCTACGCCGCGCCGATGCGCGTCACGCTCCGCTTGATCGTTTTCGAGGTCGATGCCGACACCGAGGCGCGGTCGGTCCTCGATATCAAGGAGCAGGACGTCTACATGGGCGACATGCCCCTGATGACGGGCAATGGCACCTTCATCATCAACGGCACCGAGCGCGTCATCGTCAGCCAGATGCACCGCTCGCCCGGCGTGTTCTTCGACCACGACCGCGGCAAGACGCACGCGTCGGGCAAGTTCCTCTTCGCCGCGCGGGTCATCCCGTACCGAGGCAGCTGGCTCGACTTCGAATTCGACGCTAAGGACATCGTCAACGTCCGTATCGACCGCAAGCGCAAGCTGCCGGTGACGACGCTGCTCTATGCGCTCAACTACAGCAGCGAGGAAATCCTCAATGAGTTCTACGGCCGCGTCACGTGGGTCCGCGGCCAAGGCGCGCACGGCGAGCACGGCTGGGTTGTGCCGTTCGAGGCCGAGCAGTGGCGCGGGACGAAGCCGAGCTTCGACGTCGTCAACGCCGAGACCGGCGAGGTCGTCTTCCCGCTCGGCACCAAGATCACCCCGCGACTCGCGCGCAAGGCGCAGACCGACGGGCTGAAATCGCTCCTCATCCCGACCGAGGAGATCTTCGGCCGCTATTCGGCGTTCGACCTTGTCAACGGCGCGACGGGCGAGATCTACATCGAGGCGGGCGACGAGCTGACCGCCGAGAACCTCGCCAAGATCGACGCGTCGGGGCAGGCGACGATCGAGTTGCTCGACATCGACCACGTCAACGTCGGGCCGTGGATGCGCAACACGCTGATGGCCGACAAGGTCGAGGACCGCGATCACGCGCTCAGTGAAATCTACCGCGTCATGCGCCCCGGCGAGCCGCCGACGCGCGAGACCGCGGAGTCGATGTTCTACGGCCTGTTCTTCGATCCCGACCGCTACGACCTCAGCGCCGTCGGCCGAGTCAAGATGAACATGCGTATGGGCCTCGACGTCGCCGACGACCTGACCGTGCTCCGCCGCGAGGACATCCTCGAGGTGGTCAAGGTCCTCGTCGGGTTGAAGGACGGCAAGGGCGAGATCGACGACATCGACAATCTCGGCAACCGCCGCGTCCGCTCGGTCGGCGAGCTGCTCGAGAACCAGTACCGCGTCGGGCTGCTGCGCATGGAGCGCGCGGTCAAGGAGCGGATGAGCTCGGTCGACATCGACACGGTGATGCCGAACGACCTGATCAACGCCAAGCCGGCGGTGGCGGCGGTGCGCGAGTTCTTCGGTAGCTCGCAGCTAAGCCAATTCATGGACCAGACCAACCCGCTGTCGGAAGTGACCCACAAGCGCCGCGTGTCGGCGCTTGGGCCGGGCGGCCTGACGCGCGAGCGCGCGGGCTTCGAGGTCCGTGACGTCCACCCGACGCACTACGGCCGCATCTGCCCGATCGAGACCCCCGAGGGGCCGAACATCGGGCTGATCAACAGCCTCGCGACGTTCAGCCGCGTCAACAAGTACGGCTTCATCGAGACGCCGTACCGCCGCGTCGTCGACCACAAGCTGACCGACGATGTGGTCTACCTCTCGGCGATGGAGGAGGCGAAGCACACGATCGCCCAGGCCAACGCCGGGACGGAGGCGGACGGGACGTTTACCGAGGACCTGATCTCGTCGCGCGAGGCGGGCGAGTTCCTGATGGCGCCCAAGAACCAGATCACGCTGATGGACGTCAGCCCGAAGCAGCTGGTCTCGGTCGCAGCGTCACTGATCCCGTTCCTCGAGAACGACGACGCCAACCGCGCGCTGATGGGCTCGAACATGCAGCGTCAGGCGGTGCCGCTGGTCAAGGCCGAGGCGCCGTTCGTCGGCACCGGCATGGAAGGCACCGTCGCCCGCGACAGCGGCGCGGCGATCGCCGCACGGCGAACGGGCATCGTCGATCAGGTCGATGCGATGCGCATTGTGCTGCGCGCGACCGAAGAGGTCGAGGCGGGCAAGTCGGGGGTCGACATCTACACGCTGATGAAGTTCCAGCGGTCGAACCAGAACACCTGCATCAACCAGCGGCCGCTGGTGAAGGTCGGCGACCTCGTCACCAAGGGCGACATCATCGCCGACGGCCCGTCGACCGAGCTCGGCGAGCTCGCGCTCGGGCGCAACGCGCTCGTCGCGTTCATGCCGTGGAACGGCTACAACTACGAGGACTCGATCCTGATCAACGAGAAGATCGTCAAGGAGGACGTCTTCACCTCGATTCACATCGAGGAGTTCGAGGTCATGGCCCGCGACACCAAGCTCGGGCCCGAGGACATTACTCGCGACATCCCCAACGTCGGCGAGGAGGCGCTGAGGAACCTCGACGAGGCGGGCATCGTCTACATCGGGGCCGAGGTCGAGCCGGGCGACATCCTGTGCGGCAAGATCACGCCGAAGGGCGAATCGCCGATGACGCCCGAGGAGAAGCTCCTCCGCGCGATCTTCGGTGAGAAGGCGTCGGACGTTCGCGACACGTCGCTCAAGCTGCCGCCGGGCGTCGCGGGGACGGTCGTCGAGGTCCGCGTGTTCAACCGCCACGGCATCGACAAGGACGAGCGCGCGATGCAGATCGAGCGCGAGGAGATCGAGCGCCTCGACAAGGACGCCGCCGACGAGCGCGCGATCCTCGACCGCTCGACCTACGCGCGCCTCAAGACGATGCTCGTCGGCCAGACTAGCGCGGCGACGCCGAAGGGTCTGAAGAAGGGCGGCGCGATTGACGACGCGCTTCTCGCCGAGCAGCCGGGCCGCGAGTGGTGGAAGTTCGGCGTCGCCGACGATGCGGTCCAGTCCGACCTCGAGGCGCTGAAGGCGCAGTGGGAGGAGGCGTCGAAGTCGATCGACGCGCGCCTCGACGACAAGAAGGCGAAGCTCCAGGCGGGCGACGAGCTGCCGCCGGGCGTCCTCAAGATGGTCAAGGTGTTCGTCGCGGTGAAGCGCAAGCTCCAGCCCGGCGACAAGATGGCCGGCCGTCACGGCAA
>CAHJWT010000043.1 GCA_903643075.1 Sphingomonadaceae bacterium
CGGGCACGCCGCGCGCGGCCGGCGAGCGGCTGCGCGCCGAGGGCTGGACGACGGTCACCGCGCTCGCGCCCGACGACCCGATTCGGGGGTGCAGCCACTATTGGGACGGCACAATGCCAATCGCCGCAGCATGACCATATCCCGCCGCCTGTCCGCCACCTTCCGCCGCGACGCCCCCCGTCTGTGCGCCGCGATGCTGCCGCTGCTCGCCGCCGTGCCGGTCCACGCCGCGCCGCCGCCGGTCGCCGGTGCGGCGTGGGCGGCAATCTGTCGTGACGTCGGGACGATCCAGGGTGGCGACCGGCTGCTATTCACCTGCCTGCCGGCCGGCGCGCCGCCGCTGACCGTCGCCGTCGCCTTCGCCCGCGACCGGCTTGGCCGGCAACTGACGCCCGACGAGGTGCCGCTCGCCGCCGAGGCCGATCACGCGCGGCAGGCGGCGGTTGCGACCGTCATCACCGCGTTCATCGCGATCAAGGCGGCCAACCCCGGGTCGGCGGCGGTGCTCGAGCTGAGCGGGCTCTATTCGCGGCTGCCGGCGTCGGCGGGAGTCGCGTGCGTCGATAACGCGACGCTCCGGCGCTAGGGGAACAGCATGGCCAACGTCGTCGTCATCGGCGCGCAGTGGGGCGACGAGGGCAAGGGCAAGATCGTCGACTGGCTCGCCGCGCGCGCCGACGTCGTCGTCCGCTTCCAGGGCGGCCACAACGCCGGCCACACGCTCGTCGTCGGCGACCAGACGTACAAGCTCAGCCTGCTGCCGTCGGGCATTGTCCGCGGCGCGCTGTCGGTCATCGGCAACGGCGTCGTGTTCGATCCGTGGCATTTCCGCGGCGAGGTCGAGAAGCTGCGCGGCCAGGGCGTCGCCATCACCCCCGACACGCTGAAGGTCAGCGAACTATGCCCGCTGATCCTGCCGCTCCATAGCGAGCTCGACGGGCTGCGCGAGGATGCCAGCGGCGCCGGCAAGATCGGGACGACGCGGCGCGGCATCGGCCCGGCGTACGAGGACAAGGCGGGTCGCCGCGCCCTCCGCGTCGCCGACCTCGCGCATCTCGACGCGATCGGACCGCAGCTCGACCGGCTCCTCGCCCACCACAACGCGCTGCGCAGCGGCTTCGGCGTCGCCCCGGTCGACCGCGACGCGCTCGTCGCCAGCCTCGCCGAGATCGCGCCGTTCGTCCTGCCGTTCGCCGCGCCGGTGTGGGCAAGCCTCGGCGACGCCCGCCGCGCCGGCAAGCGCATCCTGTTCGAAGGCGCGCAGGGCGTGCTGCTCGACGTCGACCACGGCACCTACCCGTTCGTCACCTCGTCGAACGTGGTCGCGGGAACCGCCGCGGCGGGGAGCGGCATGGGACCGGGGGCGATCGGTTATGTCCTTGGGATCGTCAAGGCATACACGACACGGGTCGGCGGCGGCCCGTTCCCGACCGAGCTCGACGACGCCGTCGGCCAGCGGCTCGGCGAGCGCGGCCGCGAGTTCGGCACCGTCACCGGGCGCAAGCGGCGTTGCGGCTGGTTCGACGCAGTGCTGGTGCGGCAGGCAGTCCAGGTCAGCGGCGTCAACGGCATGGCGCTGACCAAATTGGACGTCCTCGACGGGATGGACGAGCTGCTGGTCTGCACCGGCTACCGTCTCGGCGACCGGACGCTCGACCACTTTCCCGTTCATGCGACCGAGCAGGCGGCGGTCGAGCCGATTTACGAGCGGTTCGACGGGTGGAGCGAATCGACGATGGGCGCGCGGAGCTGGAGCGACCTGCCGGCGCAGGCGATCAAGTATATCCGCCGGATCGAGGAACTGACGAACTGCCCGGTCGCGCTGGTCTCGACCAGTCCCGAGCGCGACGACACGATCCTGGTGCGCGATCCGTTCCTCGACTGATCGTCGGCTGGGCGCCACCGTCCGGCGGCGGAGGCCGGCACCGACGAAGCCGACACGGGCAACCAGCTCGCCGGCTCCGGAACGGTATCGGCCCAGCCCCTGCCGGCCAGCCCGTTGACCGCCAGATCGTCGATCGCGAACTGCACGCCAACCTCTCCGGTCATGGTTGGCCGATCTGAACAGATTTCCGACAGGTTGCGCCAGGCGGGGTCAGCGCCGCAACCAGCCCGGAATCAGCGCCGCGTCGATCAGCCACCACAACCCGACGACGCCCCAGATCACGAGGCCGAGCCCGAACCACCACGTCAGCCAGCCGACGAGGTGGAGGCCGAGCATCGCCGCCCCGCTGCCGACGCGACCGGTAAGAAAGCGGTGCCCGCCGATGTTGCCGAGGAAGAACCAGACGACGTAGGTTATGAGCGTCGACGCGACCGGCGGTCCGACTTCGTGTGCGGTGTAACGGTCGATCGCCATGGCGCTGCTCCCAGGTGTGTTACCCGACTAATATAGCGGGTCGGCGCGGCGGTTAAAGCCCCGTCTGCGCGCGGTGCATCAGCTTCGCGTCGGCGAGCACTAGCGCCATCATCGCCTCGGCGACGGGCGCGGCGCGGATGCCGACGCAGGGGTCGTGGCGTCCCCGGGTGACGATCTCGGTCGCGTCGCCGGCCGCGGTGATCGTCGGGACCGGAGTCAGGATCGACGAGGTCGGCTTGAGCGCGAGGCGGACGACGACCGGCTGACCGGTCGCGATGCCCCCCGCCGTGCCGCCGGCGTGGTTCGACAGGAAGGCCGGCCTGCCGTCGGGTCCGGGGCGCATCGCATCGGCATTTTCCTCGCCGCGCAGCCGCGCCGCGGCGAAGCCGTCGCCGATCTCGACGCCCTTGACGGCGTTGATCGACATCATCGCGCTCGCCAGCATCGCGTCGAGCTTGGCGTAGAGCGGCGACCCCCAGCCCGCCGGGACGCCGTCGGCCACGCATTCGACGATCGCGCCGAGCGACGACCCCGCCTTGCGCGCGGCGTCGAGGGCGCCTTCCCACCGCACCGCGGCGGCGGCGTCGGGACCGAAGAACGGATTGCGGTCGATCTCGCCGTCGTCGAATGCGGGGCGGTCGATCGCGTCGCCGCCGAGCTCGACGAGGTAGGCGCGGATCGCCACTTCCGGCACGACGAGCCGTGCGACCGCGCCGGCGGCGACCCGGCTCGCCGTCTCGCGTGCCGACGACCGTCCGCCGCCACGGGGGTCGCGGAGGCCGTACTTCGCGTCGTAGGCATAGTCGGCGTGGCCGGGGCGGTACGCCTGGGCGATGTCGCCATAGTCGTTCGACCGCTGGTCGACGTTGTCGATCATCAGATGGATCGGCGTCCCCGTCGTGCGGCCGTCGTGGACCCCCGAAAGGATGCGCACCGCATCGGGCTCGCGCCGCTGCGTCGTGAAGCGCGACGTCCCCGGCCGCCGCCGGTCGAGCCACGGCTGGACGTCGCCCTCGCCCAGCGCCAGCCCCGGCGGGCACCCGTCGACGACGACCCCGATCGCGGGGCCGTGCGATTCGCCCCAGGTGGTGAAGCGGAAAACGTGGCCGAAGGTGTTGAAACTCACGCGGCGTCCCTTTCCCCTCTCCCACTTGGGGAGAGGGAGGGGCCCGCGCGCTCTTGCGCGTGGGAGGGTGAGGGCAAGGCCGCGTAAATGGTTGCGATAACCCCGCGGATGTTCGTCAACACATCGACGTTCCAGAAGCGGAGAACCGCAAAACCCTCGCGGGCCAGCCACGCGCTCCGTTGGTCGTCGTAGTCCACGGCGTCGGCGTGCTGCGCGCCATCCGCCTCGATAACCAGTCGTGCCTCGAGACAGACCAAGTCGGCGATAAACGGTCCGAGCCACACCTGGCGTCGGAATTTATGGCCGCTAAGCCGCCGGTTGCGGAGTTCGCGCCACAAGGTCCGCTCAGCGTCTGTCGACAAACGGCGGAGGTCACGGGCGCGGTCGAGGGTTTCGTCGCCGTGAGGCCGCTTCACGAGCCCTCACCCTCCCACGCGCAAGAGCGCGCGGGCCCCTCCCTCTCCCCAAGTGGGAGAGGGAACTCAAGCAACCGAAATATCCGGCGCATCCTCCGCCTTCATGCCGATGACGTTGTAGCCGGCATCGACGTGGTGGACCTCGCCGGTCACGCCGGCGGCGAGGTCGCTGAGTAGATAAACTCCGGCGCCGCCGACGTCGTCGATCGTCACGTTGCGGCGCAGTGGCGAGTTGTACTCGTTCCACTTGAGGATGTAGCGGAAGTCACCGATGCCCGACGCGGCGAGCGTCTTGATCGGCCCGGCGCTGATCGCGTTGACCCGCACCCGGTCGGGCCCAAGGTCCATCGCGAGGTAGCGGACGCTCGTCTCGAGCGCTGCCTTCGCCACCCCCATGACGTTGTAGTGCGGGATGACCTTCTCCGCGCCGTAGTAGCTCAGCGTGAGCAGCGCGCCGCCGTCGGGCATCATCGCCAGCGCGCGCTGGGCGACGGCGGTGAAGCTGAACACGCTGATCGCCATTGTCAGCGCGAAGTTCTCCGCCGTCGTGTCGACGTAGCGACCGCGCAGCTCGTTCTTGTCGGAGAAGCCGATCGCGTGGACGAGAAAGTCGATCGTCGGCCATTTGGCTTTCAGGTCGGCGAAACACGCGTCGAGCGACGCGGTGTCGGCGACGTCGCACTCGATGAGGAACGGCCCGTCCGCCCCATCGCCGATGCTCGCCGCGAGCGGGCGGACCCGCTTCTCCAGCGCCTCGCCTTGATAGCTGAAGGCGATCTCGCCGCCCTCGCGCGCGACCGCCTGCGCGATGCCCCACGCGAGGCTGCGGTCGTTGGCGACCCCCATGATCAGGCCGCGCTTGCCCGCCATCAATCCCGGCATCTACACCCCTTGCTCGACTCCGACGGCGTTCTGGCCCAGTTTCGGCACGACCGCCAGCGCCGCGTTGAGCTGGGCGCCGACGACCAGTCCCAGCCCGATGATATAGAAGAACAGCAGCGCGACGATCACCCCGGCGAGGCTGCCATAGGTCAGGTTATACCCGCCGAAGAGGCCGAGCACCCACGGCAGCAGCATCGTCGTCCCGATCCACACCGCGGTGATCAATAGCGGGCCGGGCCACGTCGGGCACTTGCCGTCGCGGATCTTCTTCGGGGTGAGAACATAGAAGATGCCCCACAACGCGACGAACAACGCCGCCGCCGGCGCGATCCGGCCGAACCCGACGGCGCCGATCAGGTCTTCGCGGATCGGCAGCAGGTGGACGACGAACTGCTCGATCGCGGTCATCATCACCTGGACGGCGAAGGCGACGAGCATCAGCGCCACGGCACCGACGATGAGGAGCATCGCGCCCACCCGGTATTCCCACACCGGGCGGCTCGACGTCGTGCCATAGGCGCGGCGGACGATCTCGCGGATCGTCTCGATGAAGCCACTGACCGTCCACAGCGTGACGATGATGCCGAGCGTCAGCAGCCCTTTCTGCGAGCGCGCGGCGATGACCTCGGTGATCGGCTTGGTGATCAGGTTGCCGACGTCGGCGGGAACGGTGTGCATGAACACCGCGATCGCGTGGACCCCGTCGGTGGTGCGGCCGAGCGCACCGGCGACGGTGGCGACGACGATGAAGAAGGGGAACAGCGTCAGCAGCGACAGATAGGCGAGGTTGCCGGCAAGGACGAAACCGTCGGCCCAGGTGTGGCTGACGACGCGGGCGACGACGCGGAAGGGCCGGGTCGCCGTCAGCGCGGTGAGGAACGCCGGTGCCCGCATCGTGCCCCCTGCCCGTCGACCGCTCAGTCGACGCCGAGCGCGCTCCGCGGGTTGCGGCTCGCGTCGCCGGTCCAACGCTCGGCGAAGGCGCGAAGCTCCGCGTCGTCGGCGGGAAGGTCGACTTCGACCGTCGCCAGCAGGTCGCCGCGTGTGCCGTCGGCGCGGGTGAAGCCGCGGCCGCGCAGGCGCAGCGTCCGCCCCGAGGTCGTGCCGGCGGGAACGCCGAGCATGACCGGGCCGTCGGGCGTCGGCACCTTGACCTTCGCGCCGAGCACCGCCTCGCCGAGGCGGACCGGCAGGTCGAGGCGGATGTCGTCGCCGTCGCGGCGCATGAAGCGGTGGGCCGCAATGTCGAGCGTGACCAGCGCGTCGCCCGCCCCGCCCGGCCCGGCCTCGCCCTGGCCGCCGAGGCGCACCTGGCGGCCGGGCTCGAAGCCGGCGGGGAGCTTAAGGTCGAGCGTCTTGCCGTTCTGGAGGGCAATGCGCTGCGCCTTGAGCAGCGCGGCATCCTCGAACGGCACGCTCAGTCGATAGGCGACGTCGCTGCCCTTCGCCGGCGCGGCGCGGAAGTTCTGACGCGGATCGCCGCCGAACGGCGCGCCACCGGCGCGACCGCCGAACAGCTCGCTGAACAGATCGCCGACGTCGCCGCCTGCATCGAAGCGCGTGCTACCGGCATTGCCGCCGAAGCCGGAAAAGCCCCCTGACCCGGGGTTGAAACCGCCGCCGCCGCCGAAGCCGCGCGGGTCGAACCCCGGCGGGGCCTTGGGCTGGCCATCGGCGTCGATCTCGCCGCGATCGTACTTGCCGCGCTCGTCGGCGTCGGACAGGATGGTATACGCCGCCGACACGTCCTTGAACCGTGCCAGCGCCGCCGCATCGCCGGCATGGGTATCGGGGTGGTTGGCCTTGGCGAGCTTGCGGTACGCCTTCTTGATCTCGGCCGCGCTCGCGCCGCGGGCGACGCCGAGGTTCGCGTAGAGGTCCTTCGCCATCGTACCGAATGAAATCCTGTCGTTGCCGGGCCGCAACGTCGACGAAGATAGGGCCCGGCGGCGCGGGCGCAAGCCCGGCGACGGGGCCGGCGACTGAACGCCGGCTGGCCGCCGCCATCACGTTGCGTTCATGGAACGTCCGTTACTTTCCTCTCGTTTGGCGCTCATGTCGAACCAATAAGGGAAGTATCATGCGTCATCTGTTGATCGCCGCCGGCCTCGCCGCGACGGCCCTGACCTCGACCGTCAACGCCCAGGAAACCTGCCAGGAGCGGCGCGACAACCGCACCGTCGGCACCGTCGCCGGAGCCGGCATCGGGGCCGTTCTCGGCGGCGTCATCGGCGGCAACGCGCTCGGCGCGGTACTCGGTGGCGTCGGCGGCGGCGTCATCGGCAACCAGGTCGCCAAGGGGCCCGAGGACTGCGTCCACGCCTATGGCTATTACGACAACGGCGGCCGCTGGCACGGCAACCGCGTCGAGGCGAACAACGCGACCGGCTTCTACGACCGTGACGGCCGCTGGGTCCAGGGTGCGCCCGCCGGCTACTACGACCGCGACGGCCGCTGGGTCGCGACCGACGCCAACCGTGGCTACCGCGATCGCAACGGCTATTGGGTCGCCGCCGGCTCGCCCGGCTATTATGCCGACGGCGGCTACGTGACCGCACAACCGGTCGTCGCGCAGGGGTACCCCGACAACCGCCCCTATCCCGATAACCGTCCGTACCCCGACAATCGTCCTTATAACGACGGTCGCCCATACTCCGGCGGCAACGCCTATCCCGGTGGCCAGGGCGGCTACTACGGCAACACCGACCCACGCGACATCCGCGGTCGCATCGCCCGCACCGCCGACCGGATCGAGCGGTCGGCCCAGCGCGGCGACCTGACCCCCGACCAGGCCCGGCGTGCCCGCCGCGACCTCGATTCGGTCAATCGCCAGGCGTCGGCGATGCGCCACTACGACGGCTATCTCGGCCCCCGCGACCAGCAGGTCATCAGTGCGCGGCTCGACGAGATCAACGGCCGCGTCCGGGCGAGCCGCGACGAGGCCCGCGGCGACTATCCGCGCTGAACCCCGGAGGCGGCGGTCCCGATTGCCGGGGCCGCCGCCGCCGCCTAGACCGCGCGGGTGACCGATCCCTTCGCCCGTTTCGCCGAATGGTTCGCCGCCGCCGCGGCGAGCGAGCCCAACGACCCCAACGCCATGGCGTTGGCGACAGCGACCCCCGACGGCCGCCCGGCCGTCCGCATCGTTCTACTGAAGGCGTGGGATGCGCGGGGCTTCGTCTTCTATACCAACCTCGACAGCCGCAAGGGCGTCGAGATCGCCGCGAACCCGTTCGTCCACCTCGACTTCCACTGGAAGTCGCTGCGCCGCCAGGTCCGCGTCGACGGCCGTGCCGAACCGGTTACCGACGCCGAGGCCGATGCCTATTTCGCCAGCCGGGCGCGCGCTTCGCAGCTCGGCGCGTGGGCCTCGGACCAGTCGCGACCGCTGGTCGACCGCGCCGCCTTCGATGCGCGCCTCGCCGCCGCCACCGTGCGCTTTGCCGGTGGCCCGGTTCCACGCCCGCCGCGCTGGTCGGGTTTCCGCGTGGTGCCCGATGCAATCGAGTTCTGGCAGGACCGCGACTTCCGCCACCACGAGCGCGCGCTGTTCACGCGCGACGGCGACGGCTGGCGCGAAGGACTGCTGTTCCCGTGAGCACCGTCCCCGCAGGACGCGAGGCGGCCGGCAGCACCCCCCTCGACCGCGCCATCCTCACCCGCCGCGCCGCGCTCGCTTCGGTCGCATCGGCGACGATCCTCGTCGGGCTGAAGGGCTTCGCCGCGCGCGCGACGGGGTCGGTGGCGATGCTCGGCAGCCTCGCCGACACCGGGCTCGACCTGCTGTCGAGCCTCGTCACGCTCTACGCGGTGTGGCTCGCGGCACAGCCTGCCGACGACGATCACCGCTTCGGCCACGGCAAGGCCGAGGCGATCGCCGCGCTGATGCAGACGCTCGTCATCCTGGGGTCGGCCGTCGCGATCGCGTGGCGCGCCGTGGCCGAGTTCGGTAACCTGGCGATTCCCCACCGCGCCGGCGTGGGCGTCGGCGTGTCGCTCGCCGCCGTGGCGCTGACGCTAGCCCTCGTCGCCTACCAGCGCCACGTCGTCCGCCGGACGCGGTCGATCGCGATCGGGACCGACCGCGTCCATTACGAATCCGACCTGCTGCTGAACCTGGGCGTCGTCGTTGCGCTCGCGCTCGACGTCTGGGCCGGGCTGCACGGGGCCGATGCGGTGTTCGGCGTAGTCATCGCCGCCTATCTCGCATGGGGGGCGGTGACGGCGGCCAAAGCCGCGATCGACATGCTGATGGATAAGGAGTGGCCCGACGACCGCCGCCGCATCCTGCTCGACGTCGTCGCGCGCCACCCCCGGGTCGACGGCGTCCATGATCTGCGGACGCGGTCGAGCGGGACGTGCGACTTCATCCAGTTCCACGTCTGGCTCGATCCGGACATGAGCGTCGCCGCGGCGCATGCGATCGTCGACGAAGTCGAGGCCGACGTGGCGGCAACCTTCCCGGAAGCCGAGATCCTGATCCACGTCGACCCGCTGGGGCATTACGACAGGCCGCAGGCTTTGGGGGCGTAGGCGCAGGCGGTCATCGATCCTCCCCGCTCGCGGGACGATCGCTATGGCGCTTTCCACGAAGTAAAGGCATGTCGCGGCGATCGACCCTGCGAGCCACCTTATGCGCATCCCCTTCCACCAGATCGACGCGTTCGCCGACCGGGCGTTCACCGGCAACCCGGCGGCGGTGATGATCCTCGACGGCTGGTTCGACGATGCGACGCTGCTGGCGATCGCGGCGGAGAACAACCTCGCCGAGACCGCCTATCTCGTCGCGCGGACCGACGGCGTCGCCGACTACGACCTCCGCTGGTTCGCGCCGGCCTGCGAGATCGCGCTGTGCGGGCACGCGACGCTGGCTTCCGGCGCATGGGCGCTGGCGCGCAACCGCAGCCTCGACCACGTCACCTTCGCGACGCGCAAGGCCGGGGTACTGACCGTCGCGCGCGACGGCGAGCGCTTGACCCTCGACCTGCCGGCGCGGCCGCCGCGGCCGGTGACCGACGCCGGGCTGATCACGGCGACGGCGGCGGCGATCGGCGCGACGCCGGACGAGGTGCTGATGCACGGCGACGACTACCTCGTCGCGGTGTTCGCCGACGCTACCGCCATCCGTGCGCTGCGGCCCGACGGCGCGGCGGTGACGGCGCTCGACACCGGGCCCGACCTGCTCCTCATCGCGACCGCGCCGGGAGCCGGCGACGCGAGCGGTGCCGACGTCGTCAGCCGCGCCTGGGCCTTCGCCGCGGGCATCGGCGAGGACTCGGTCACCGGCTCGGCGCACTGCGTCATCGCGCCGTACTGGGTCGACCGGCTCGGCCGAACGGGCTTCGCTGCCTACCAGGCGAGCGCGCGCGGCGGCCACGTCGCGTGCCGGGTCGACGGCGACCGGGTAGTCCTTGGCGGCACGTGCGTCGAGGTGATCGAGGGCGTATTCCTGCTCTGAGCGTAATTTTCCGCTGTCCTACACGCCGCGATTTTGCCTAGCGTGCCACCATGGGCCGTCGTGCGTCTGTATCCCTCGTCTTCCTGTGCCCAGTCGCCACCATTGGGGGTAGCGCGGGGGGTGACGTGGGTTCGCTTTCATCAACTTTGGAATAATGTTGCGCGGCGACTCGGCACGGTCGGCGCGGTGCCTGATTGCGTCTCGGACCAATAGTGCGTATGATCGCTCCGCACTTCGTGGAGATGCGCCGATGAACGCGCCCGTCAAAGCCGGTACTTTCGTCCCTGCCGCCGCAGACCTCCACCTGCCGACCTTCGCCGAGTTGAAGCACCTTCCCGGGTTGAAACCCCACCCGTTGCCGCTCCTCCGCACGATCGAGTTCCTCAAGGACCCGCTCGCCGGGGTCACCGCCAACGTGGCCAGGTTTGGCCGGGTCTACCGCGTCAACAATTTCGGCGGGTGGAACGTCGGGCTGATCGGCCCGGACGCCAACGAACTGGTCCTGTTCGACAAGGACAAGAACTTCTCGTCGGAGCTCGGGTGGACCCCGATCTTGGGCAACGTCTTCCCGCGCGGGCTGATGCTGCTCGACTTCGACCACCATCGTGCCGACCGCAAGACGCTGTCGGTCGCGTTCAAGCCCGAGCCGATGAAGCACTATCTCGGCCAGTTGAACGAGGGCATCGCGCGCGGCATCGCCGCCCTGCCGGTCGGGGCCGAATTCAGATTCTACCCCGCGATCAAGGCGCTGACGCTCGATCTCGCCGCGACGTCGTTCCTCGGCATCGCGTGGGGGCCCGAGGCGGACGCGATCAACCGCGCCTTCGTCGCGATGGTTGCCGCGTCGATCGGCATCGTCCGCGTGCCGCTGCCGGGCACCGCGATGGGCCGCGGCGTCAAGGGCCACAAGTTCATGTCGAGGTTCTTCGCCCGCGAGATTCCCAAGCGGCGCGGGGCCGAGGGCGACGACTTCTTCACCCAGTTCTGCAACGTCCGCAACGAGGCCGGCGACCTCCTGACCGACCAGGAGATCATCGATCACATGAACTTCCTGATGATGGCGGCGCACGACACGCTGACGTCGTCGCTAACCAGCACCCTCTATCATCTCGCCAAGTACCCCGAGTGGCAGGATCGGCTGCGGACCGAGATCATGGCCGTCCGCGCCGAGGCGGGGCCGGCGTTGCCGTTCGAGCGCCTCGGTGACCTCGAGCAGACCGAATGGGCGTTCAAGGAGGCGCTGCGCCTGTTCCCGCCGGTCCCGTCGATCCCGCGCCGGGCGTTGCGCGACTTCGAGTTCGAGGGCGTCCACATTCCCGGCGGGACGCACGTCGGGGTCAACCCGATGTATACCCACCGGATGCCTGAATACTGGGAGGAACCCGAGGTCTTCGACCCGTCGCGCTTCAGTCACAATCGCTCGAAGGGCCGGCACAAGTACGCGTGGGTGCCGTTCGGCGGCGGCGCGCACATGTGCATCGGTCTGCATTTCGCCTACATGCAGATGAAGAGCTTCTTCTATACTTTGCTGAGCGAATACCGCGTGACGGTTCCCGCCGACTATACCTGCGACTTCCAGATGTTCCCGATCCCCAAACCGAAGGACGGTCTGCCGATCCGCCTCGAACGGCTGTGAGGCAACCGCGCTGGCCATGGGTCGTCGCGGCGCTGGCGGCGATGCTCGTCGCGGCGTGGTTCGCGCTGCGGGTTCCCGACGTGCCGGTGGCGACGCTGCGGGCGAAGTACGGCGGGCCGCCGTCGCGCTTCGTCGAGGTGCTGCCCGGCCTGACCGTCCATCTGCGTGACGAGGGGCCGCGCGGTGCGCTGGCGATGATCCTGCTCCACGGGTCGAACGCGTCGCTGCTCGACTGGCAGGACTGGACCGACCGGCTGAAGGGCCGCTACCGCGTCGTCCGCTTCGACTTCCCCGGCCACGGCCTGACCGGTCCCGATCCGGCCCGCGGCTATTCGACCGACGCCTACCTCGCCGTCGTCGACGCCGTCGCGCGCGCCGAGCACCTCGACCGCTTCGCGCTCGCCGGCAACTCGATGGGCGGGGGCGTCGCATGGCGCTACGCGGCGGCGCACCCGGACAAGGTCACCGCGCTGATCCTCGTCGATGCCGCCGGCGCGCCCTACCACGGCGGCGGCGACCGGCCGCTCGGCTTCCGCGTCGCCCGGCTGCCGGTGATCCGCGACCTTGTCGGCGGCGTCCTGCCGCGCAGCCTGATCGCGCGCTCGCTTCACCAGACGGTGACCGTCCAGTCGGCCGTCACCCCCGCGGTCGTCGATCGCTACTGGGAACTGCTCCGCTACCCCGGCGACCGGCGCGCGACGCTCGAGCGCTTCAGCCTCGCCTATCCGGCTTCCGACCCGACGCTCCTCGCCAGGCTGACGATGCCCGTCCTCATCCTGTGGGGTCGCGACGACAAGCTCATTCCCGTCGCATCGACGGCCTGGTTTCGGCGCGGCATCCCGCGGGCGAGGACGATCGTCTACGAAGGCGTCGGCCACCTGCCGATGGAGGAGGTTCCCGACCGCTCGGCCGCCGACGTCGCCGCCTTCCTCACAGCCACGGCTGGACCGTCTGACCGAGATAGCGCGCCATCGCCGTCGTCGCCGCCGGGGCGAGGCTGATGAAGGCGCGCCGGGCGTCGGCGGGATCGTCGCGCCGCTCGAACAGGCCAATGTCGCACAGGTTGCGGATCCAGCGGAGCGCCGTCGTCGTCGGCACCGCGGCGGCGATGCACAGGCTCGACACCGCGACGTCGCGCCGCTCGACCGCGGCGCAGGCGAGGTCAAGGAGCATGTCCCACGCCGGTTCACCGAAGATGTCAGGCGGAAAGAAACGGTCGCGCGCGCGCCGCGCCCGGATCACGGCGCGCAGGCGGTCGAGATCGATCGGCGGCGGCGGCGCCGCGGCGGCGGCAT
>CAHJWT010000044.1 GCA_903643075.1 Sphingomonadaceae bacterium
GCGGGCGCGGCGAGGGCGGCGAGCATCACAAGGCGGAGCAGCATCATGGCAGGACCTCCAGCGGCGCGGGCCGTCGCAGCCGGACGATGCCGACGGTGAGCAGCGGAACGACGTAGACGACGAGGATGACGGCGGCGAGCAGGCGGTAGCCGCCGGCGATCAGCGCGACGAGGCCAAAGCGGTCGGCGACGAAGACGCACACAATGACGACGACCGTGGCGATCCCGGCGCGCGCCGGTCGGCCGAGGTCGCGGCCGCTCGCGGCGGCGACGCGCTCGACGATCGCGTGGACGGCCCCGGTCCCGCTCTCGAGCAACGCGGCGAAGATCATCGCCTGGAACAGCAGGCGGAAGGCGGGCAGGTCGAGCGCGGTCAGCATCACGTCGGACGGTAGCGCAGACGTCGCGATGCCCGGCAGGAAGGCGGTCATCGCGACGAAGAAGACGATCGCCGGAGCCATTGCCAGCGGTCCGGCGATCAGCCCGGCGGCGACCGCATCGCTTCGGCTGGTCAGGTGGCGCAGCACCGGCAGGATGACGACCGCGCCGACGATGTTGTAGCTAGCGTAGGTCACCCCGCCGAGCGCCCAGTCGTGCGGCGGCGGCGCCGCGGCGAAGGCATGGCCGATGCCGCCGCCGAACTTCGCGACGGCGAGGACGAGGAACGCGGCGTAGACCGCGTAGAGCAGGAACGAGACGTATTTGAACAACTCCTCGACCGCCCCCGTGCCGAAGGTGGCGACGGCGACGATCGCCGCGGCGAGCGCCAGCGTTCCGGCCAGCGGCGGTGCCCCGAGCGTCGCCGCGCCGATCGTCCCCGCCGCCGCGCCGAACACGGCGAGAATGACGACGACGAACAGCAGGTAGCCGATCTCGAACGCGATCCACCCCGGGCCGAGGAGCGACCGGAACAGGGTGCGGTAGTCGTAGGCCCCGACCGTGCGGGCGACGGCGAAGGTCAGCGCCGCGACGATGCTCCAGATGACCGTCGCCAGCACCATCCCGGCGACGCCGCCCCACGGCCCGGCGGGCAGGAAGAACTCGGCGAGCTCGCGCCCGGTGGCGTAGCCGCCGCCGATGACGACGGCCTTGAACGCGAGGCCGGGCAGGACGAAGCGCTGGAAGCGCGTCGGCCCGCGCAGGCTCATCCGAGGCAGGCGGCGATGAGCGCGTCGAACGTCGGCCCGCCACGGATCGGGTCGGCGACGGCGAGGCCGAGGCGGTCGCTCTCCCGCGCGATGACCGCCGCCGCCGCGTCGGCGTCGAGCGCGGCGGTGTTGAACGCGACCCCGCCGCAACGGACCGCCGGATTGGTCAGCCGCCCCAGCGCAAGGGTCTGGTCGATCACCGTGGCGATCGAGGGCAGCACGAAGCCAGGCAGGCCCATGATATGGGTCCGCGTCGGATCGTGGCAGACGACGACTACGTCGGGCTGGCTGCCGTGGAGCAGCGCCAGCGACACCGCGGCGTACGACGGGTGGAACAGCGACCCTTGCCCCTCGATCACGTCCCAATGGCCGTCGGCGGCATCGGGGCTGAGCATCTCGGCCGCGCCGGCGGCGAAGTCGCTGACGACGGCGTCGAGCGGCATCCCGCCGCCGGCGATCATGATGCCGGTCTGGCCGGTCGCGCGGAAGTCGACGTCGACCCCGCGCGCCGCGAACGCGCGGGCCAGCGCGAGTGCGGCGTATTTCTTGCCGAGCGCGCAATCGGTGCCGACGGTCAGCAGCCGCTGCCCCGACCGCTTGCGTCCGGTCGCGACCTCGATGCCGGGCGGCGGGACGCGGACGTCGATCAGCCGGCGGCCGGTCCGCGCCGCCGCCGCCGCGAGTGCCGGCACGTCGCTCAGGCGCTGGTGCATCCCGCTGACGAGGTCGAGGCCGGCGTCGAGTGCCTCGACCAGCGGCAGGATCCAGCTTTCGGCGATCTGGCCACCTTCGACCGCGACGCCGATCACCGCGGCGCATGCCCCGCGCGCGCGCGCCGCCACCGGTGTCAGCCGCGGCAGACCGGTCGTCACCGTCCCCCCCGGCGCGGCGAACTCGCCGAGACAGCGGTCGCCGGACCAGTCGCGCAGGCCGAACGCCGTCTTGGCATAGCTCGCCTGCGTCGCGTCGCCGAGGAACAGCAGGTAGGGCGACGGCAGCGCCAGCCCTGCGTCGGCTGGCGCTGCGATCGTAGCTTGCGCCAGCACGACCTCAGAAACCGGCGGTGACGCTCACGCCGACCGTTCGCGGGCGGATCATGCCGGTGGCGACGGCTCCGTTCGGAAAGCCGCCGAGCGCCGTCACCGATGTCTTGCCGTCGGCGTTGTTGAGATTGCGGGCGTATACCTCGACCGTATAGCGGCCGAACTCGACACCGCCCTCGAGGTCGACGACGGCGTACGACGGAACGACCGACCGCTGGCCGAAGGTGGCGCGATATTGCGCATCAAACGGCCCGGCCTGTTCTGACAGGTAGCGCAGCGACGCCCCAAGGAACGGCTTGGCACCCTCGCCCATCGTCCACTGGTAGTTGCTGTTGAGGGCGACGCTGTAGCGCGGGACGAACGGCAGTTTGTCGCCATTGAGCCCACTCGCCGCCGGTGCGTCAGCGGTCAGCCGGGCGTTGGTCAGCGCGCCGTTGAGCGACACTTCCCAGCCGGGCGTCGGCCGCACCGTGCCGGTGAATTCGACACCGTCGCTCTTCGCCGAGCCGCCGTTGCCGTTGAAGCTGAACGGGCCGTTCGCGGTCTGGATCGTCGTCAGCAGCTGAATGCGGCTCCAGTCGATGTGGAAGACGTCGATGTCGATCGAGGCGACCTTGTCCGCCGTCTGCGCCTTGAAGCCGATCTCGTAGTTGACCACCGAGTCGGAGTTGTACGACCGCGCCGCCGCCGGCGCGCCGGGCGCAAGCGCGTTCGGGCCGCCGGGACGGAAGCCCTTGGCGACACGGCCGTAGAGCGTGGCATTGTCGCTGAACTTGATCTTCGGGGCGACCGAGTAGGTGAAGACGCCTTCGGACGACGGCTGGGTGAACGTCGATGCCCCGCCGACCAGCGCGCCCTGCAGCGCCTGCGTCGCCGCCTGCTTGTTGTGGCTGTAGCGGCCGCCGAAATCGAGGTCGAAATGGTCGCCGAAATGGACCGAGGCGTCGGCGAAGCCGGCGATCTCGTCATAGCGCGACGAGATTTCGGCGATGGCGAGCAGCGGGAAGGTCGTGATCGGCGTCAGCGTCCCCGGCACGACCGGGAAATACTGCTGGTGCAGCAGTGCGTTCTCGTGGTCGTAGTAGCCGCCGACGACCCAGTCCAACGCCGATCCGATCTTGCCGGCGAGGCGGACCTCTTGCGTGAAGCGCTTCACGTTGGTGTCCTGGCCGAGATAAAGTTGGTTCGGTATGCCGAAGATGGACGTCAGCAACGGGCTGAGGAAGTTGGTCTCGTCGGTCCGGCTCGGCTGCTTTTGCGTGCTGTAGCTCGTGACCGAGGTTACCGTCGCAAAGCCGAGCCCGATCGTCGCGGTCGCGTCGTACAGACGGTAACGAATGTCGCGGAACGGGCTGACGAAGATCGACTGCGTCGGACGGCCGTAGAGCGTCGCGAGAGAGCGCGGATCGCTTTCTTCCACCGACGACGCGTTGACGTCGAAGTTCTGGAACAGCGCGCTCAGCCGCAGCGAAATGTCGGGCGTCGGCGTGAACAGCAGCGACGCGCGGCCGCCGTAGATCCGCGAATCGTTGATGTTGTTGCGCACCTGCGATCCGCCGGTGCCGATCGAATCGATCCAGCCGCCGTTGTTGCGATAGGTGCCCGACGCGCGGAAGGCGAGCGTGTTCGACAGCGGCACGTTGATCAGCGCGTTGCCGTAATAGGACACATCGCCGCCGTCGGTCGTCTCGACGCCGCCGCGAACGCGGACGGCCAGCCGCGTCGTGTCCGGCGTGTTGGTGACGAACTTGACGACGCCGCCGAGCGAACTCGCCCCGTACAGCGTGCCCTGCGGACCGCGCAGCACCTCGATGCGGGCGACGTCGAACGTGTCGAAGTCGCCGGCGAGGATCGCGCCGTTGGCCAGCCCCGTCGACGAGCCGAACGGCGTCTCGTCCTTGTACACGGCAACCGTTGAGGCGACGCCGCCGGTGTTGAGCCCGCGCAGGATCAACCGCGTTTGCCCGGGCGTGTCCTGGCTGAGCTGCAGGCCGGGAACGAGCTTAAGATAATCCTCGAACGTGGTCGCCACCTGCCGCTCGAGCGTCGCCCCGCTGACGACCGAGATCGACTGCGGCACGTCGATCAACGACTGCTCGCGTTTCTGGGCGGTGACGACGATGTCCTCGCCGATGCCGTTGGGCGATGCGACCGGCGCGTCGGCCGGAGCAGCGATGGCGACGGTCGGCACGACGACGTTCAGCGCGGCGAGTGCGGAGGCAAGCAGGGTGGCGCGGATGGTCATGGTCGGTCCCCTCGAATTCGTCGTTCGACTATCTTCCGCGCGACTGTCCCGCACAAGCCACGATTATCCCGATCGGAGAACTTGGCAGCTATTCGTCACTTTTGTGCAACATCTCGGCGCGGTCGAGGAGTGGCGAGGCGAGACGTAGAAGGGCCGCGGCGACGGCGGCGATTGCGGCGAGGAGCGCGAAGAAGGTTGCGTGGCCGATCCGGCTCCACAGCGTACCGACAAGCCCGGCCGACAGGCTGCCGCTGAAGATCGTGAGGTACCACGCCGCGACCGTCGTCGCGCCGAGCCCGCGCGGCGCGAGGCGCGCAAACAGGCCGAGCCCGGTCGGGAGGACGAACAGCTCGCCGAGGGTGAAGACCGCGAAGAACAGCGCCAGCCAGCGCCAGTCGGCGCGCGCCCCGGTGCCTCCGGCGACCATCGCGAGAAGCAGGTAGGCCCCCGCGACGACCAGCGCCCCGGCCGCCATCCGCCGGGTCGCGTGCCCCGGGTGCCCCGCCGCGGCGCGTCGCCGCCACAGGACGAGGAGCGGGGGCGTCATGACCATGACGAGGAGCGGGTTGAGCGACTGGAACCACGTCATCGGGATGACCGCGGCCCCTGCGCGGCGGTCGACGCCGGTGTCGGCCCACAGCGCGACGGTGTTGCCGACCTGCTCGTACGCTCCGCGGAACACCGTCACCGCCAGCGCGACAGCGACGAGGACGAGGATCGTCGACCGGTCGAAGCGCCCGGCGCGGGCGTCATCGGCCCCCGCGACCGGCAGCGGCGGCGGCGGCAGGTAGCGCTGGCCGGCGAGGTAGATCACCAGCCCGGCGACCATGCCGATACCGGCGGCGGCGAAGCCGTAGTGCCAGCCGTAGACCTCGCCGAGCGTCCCGCAGATCAGCGGCGCGAGGAAGCCGCCGATGTTGATGCCGACGTAATAGACGTTGTACGCCCAGCCGCGGCGCGGATCGCCCTCGGCGTAGAGGTCGTTGATCTGGCTCGGAAGGCTGGGCAAAAACAGGCCGTTGCCGAGCGCGATCGTCGCCAGCGCCGGATAGAACAGCGTGTCGGACGCCATCATGAAATGGCCCAGCGCCATGATCGACGCGCCGACGATCACCGCGCGGCGCTTGCCGAGGAAGCGGTCGGCGACGACGCCGCCGACGATCGGCGTAAAGTAGGCGCACGCGGTGTAGGTGCCGTAGACAAACGATGCCTGCCCCTGCCCGAACAGCAGCGCCTTGGTCATGTAGTAGACCAGCAGCGCGCGCATCCCGAAGTAGGAGAATTGTTCCCACATATTGGTCAGGAACAGGATGGTCAGGCCGCGCGGCTGACCGAACCAGGTGCGCTCGTTGGCGACGGTCATGCCGCCGGGCTGCCCCAGACCTCCGGGCCCGACCAGACGTCGCCGTCGCGGTACGTCACACTCGGCGTGCGGTCGGCGGCGAGGAAGGTCGGGCCATCGAGGTCGACGAGATCGCAGACCTGGCCGAGGACGAAGCCCGGCGCGGTGGCGAGGCTCGTCCCGACCATCGTTCCGACCATGACACCGAGACCGAGCCGCCGCGCCTCGGCCGCCATCGCCAGCCCCTCGGTCAGGCCGCCGCACTTGTCGAGCTTGATATTGACGACGTCGAAGCGGCCGACCGCGGCCGCGAGGTCGGCGAGGCTGAGCAGGCTTTCGTCGCCGGCGATCCTGACCGGAGAATCGAGGCATTCGAGGTCGGCGTCGTGGCCGCGGGCGAGCGGCTGCTCGAGCAGCTCGACACCGTACCGCGCCAGCCCGGCAATCAGGTCACGGAGCTGGTCACGGACGAAACCCTGGTTGCCGTCGACGCCGAGCCACACATCGGGCCGCGCCGCGCGGATCGCCGCGACGCGGGCGAGGTCGAGGTCGACCTCGCCGGTCAGCTTGACCTTGATCGACTTGGCGTCGGCATAGCGCACCGCCCCCGCCGCCATCGCCGCGGGCGTGTCGGCCCCGAGGGTGAAGGTCGTCCTGAGCGGACGTGGCGGGTCGAGGCCGGCGAGCGCCCACACCGGCCTGCCCGCGCGCGCCGCTTCGAGCTCCCACAGCGCGCAGTCGACCGCGTTGCGGGCACCGCCGGGCGGCATGACCGTGCGCAGCTGGTCACGGCTCGGGCCGGCCTCGATGGCCGCGCGGTTCGCCTCCAGCGCCGCGATCATGGCCGCGACGTCGTCGGCGAGGTAGAACACCCCTGACGCCTCGCCCCGCCCGGTGGTCGCGCCGTCGGTCACGGTGACGACCACCACGTCCGACGTCTCGAACACATGCCCGGCGATGCGGAACGGCGCGGCCAGCCGCAGCGTCTCGGTGGCGACGTCGAGGGTCAGCCGCGCCATCAGTAGAAGGTCGTGACGGTGGTCAGGTGGAAGGCGACGCCGACGTAGAGGAGGACGGCGGCGGCGGCGAAGATGAAGAAACTCCACAGCTTAGCCGTCGCTCGCCGGCCTCCGGTCCACGTCGCGAACACGTTCCACGCCGCGATCAGCACGGTGCCGACGAGGACGATGCTGCTGCCGATCTCGAGCACGATGAGAAGGCCGTCCATCGTCGCCGACGGCTTGCCGCCGTTGAAGATCGCCGAGATCAACGCCGCCCAGCCGGCGAGTAGCGCGATCTCGACCGCCGCCATCACCCGCGTCGCACGATAGGTGCGCAACGCGGTTCCGGTCAGCGGATGCTGGGCGCGATGGACGCGCCGGGCGTACCACGCCGCCGGCCACAGCAGCGCGGTCACGAGCAGGATCGCGATCGCGGCGTAGGCCATCGGCAGCAGCCACGCCGACGACAGCGCGGCGGGGACCGGCAGGAACACCTCGAACGGCGCGGCGAGGTCGAAGCTCCAGCGGGCGACCTTACCGTCGATGACCTTCGCCGCCAGCCGCTCGTGGCCATAGGCGTCGCGCCAGACGAACGGCGCGGTCTCGACCCACTGCCGCGGGCGGCCGCCGGCGCTGGTCAGGCTGGGAATGACGAGTTCGTCCTTCGGCCCGAGCCCGATCTTCGCCTGCCCGATGAAGTTGTAGACGACCGCAAGGAACGACGAATCGACGCGCCGGCTTGCGACCCAGTTGCCGACCATCATCGCGGCGTGCTGCTTCGCGGTCGCATCGTCGACCCGACCGTCGGCGGGGGCGACCGTCGGAAAGTAGCGGTCCGCGAAATCCTCGAACACCGCCGTGCGCAGCGGCCCGACCGCGCCCGCCTTGCCCGGGCTATTGAACGAGACGTAGAGCCCGACGCCGTCCTGCATAAACAGATGCAGCGAGGTGTGGAAGGCGCTGGTGTCGCCGAGGTGGCCGATCACCTCGCGGCCGTTGATGTTGGTCTCGAAGAAGCCGAGCTCCATCCGGTTGAGCGGCGGCAGCAGCGACAGCGGGTCGACGCGCCCGAGCGGGCTGGCGTGCATCGTGTCGGCGACGGCCGGCGGCAGGATGCCCGCGCCGTCGAGCTGGCCGTGCTGGAGGTGCGCGATCATGAAGCGGCCCATGTCGGTCCCCGACGCGGCGAGCGCGCCGGCCGGAGCCGGCACGACGATCTCGAACTCCTTCGCCTCGCCGGGCTTGGGATAGCCGGTCGCCATCTGCGCCGCGATTGCGCCCGGCAGCGGCTGGCGGAAGGTCGCGTCGTGCATCCCGAGCGGCGCGAAGACGTGGGCGTCGACGTAGGTGTCGAAGTCCTCGCCCGACACGCGCTGAACGATGTAGCCGGCGAGCGTCGTCGCCCAGTTTGAGTAGGCCGGGGTCGTTCCCGGCGCGAAGATTCGCCGCGGCGTCCACCGCTTGAGGTAGGCGGCGATGCCGACGTTATCCGCGGCCTCGTATGAAATGATACCCTTCGCCGCTTCCTCGAAGCCGGCGGTGTGGGTCATGATCTGGCGCAGCGTCACCGGCTTGCCGTCGTAGGGCGGGATGGTGAAGTCGAGGTAGGCGTTGACGTCGCGGTCGAGGTCGAGCTTGCCCGCGCCGACGAGCTGCATCACCGCGGTCCACGTCACCAGCTTCGACACCGACCCCGGCCGGAACAGCGTCTTGGCGGGATCGACCGGGGTGCGCTTGGCGAGGTCGGCGAAGCCGAAGCCACGTGCCGTCAGGATCGCCCCGTCCTTGACCACGACGACGACCGCGCCGGGGATGTCGCCGGCGCGGAGCGCGTAGGGCAGGTAGCCGTCGAGCCACGCGTCGACGTCGGCCTTGGTGAGCAGATGCGCCGCGCTCCCCGGGGTGACCGTCGCCGACGGGATGACGGTCTTCGTCGCCGCGGTCGGCGCGAGACTGGGGGCGGTCGTCGCCTGGTCCTGCGCGCGCGCGCCGCCGGCCATCAGCCCGACCAGTCCGATGATCGCTGCCAGCCGCCACATCGCGTGTCCCCTTCGTGTCCCCGGCTTGCTCGCGCGATGCGCGCCCGATAAGCTCGCCACGACAATTCCGATCGGGATGATGTTATCCCGATCGGAGAAGCCGTCAACTGTCTTGGGGAGCCGTAGCGTCGTGCCTTCTTCCGCCCCGACCCTCGGCGCGCTGCTGCGCGGCTATCGCAGCCGCGCCGGCTGGACGCTGAAGGAGATGAGCGCCAACAGCGGCATCCCGGTGTCGACGTTGTCGAAGATCGAACACGACCGGCTGACGCTGACCTACGACAAGCTCCAGCAGTTGAGCCAGCGCCTGGGGCTGCGGATGTCGGAGCTGTTCGCCGAGGACGACGGCGCGCCGGTCCAGCCGGTGACGGCGCGGCGCAGCCTCGGGACGATCGGCCAGTCGGTCCGGATCGAGACGGCGAACTATGACTACTATTACTTGTGCACCGAGCTCCGGAAGAAGCGGATGATCCCGGTGGTCGCCAAGATCCGCGCCAAGACCGCCGAGGAGTTCGGTGAGCTCGTCAAGCATTCGGGCGAGGAGTTCATCTACGTCCTCAAGGGCCGGATCGCCGTGATCACCGAGTTCTACGATCCCGTCCTGCTCGGCGAGGGCGAGTCGATCTACCTCGATTCGAGCATGGGGCACGCGTATCTCGTCGCCGACGGCTGCGATGAGGCCGAGACGATCGGCGTGATGTCGAGCGCCGACGAGGAGCAGATGCAGTCGTTGCTCGCCATCCACGGCGACCGCGCACCCGACCCACTCCCGGCACGATCCGGACAGCCCGCAACAGCCGTTTTCGCGCGGCCGGACACCGGGCGCATCCCCGTTCGCGCCGGACGGAGGCGCTGACGTGCCTGCCCGGCGATGAGCGTCGCGCATGTCTTCGTCGTCGAGGGCGCGGCGTCGGCGCAGTTGCCGCTGCGCCTGCTCGGCCTCTTCGCCCAGCAGGATCTGTTGCCCGACACCATTTGCCTGACACGGTCGACGGCCGGCATCGCGATGCGGATCACCGAGGCCAGCCTCGACGCGCATCGCGCGGGGGTGATCCTCGCCAAGATGCAGGCGCTGCCCGAGGTTGTCTCGGCGATGCTCGATGTGCGCCCCGCGACCGTTATGGAGGACTGCTGAGATGATCCCAACGCTGCGCCTTGCGCTCGCGGCTGCGCTTCTCGCTGCCGGCCACGCCGCCGCCGCGACCGACGCGGCGCGGGTTGCGGCAGTGCTCAAGGCGACGCCGCTGATCGACGGGCACAACGATTGGGTCGAGGCGCTGCGCGACCGCGAGGGCGACGGCCGCTGGACGCTCGACCTGACCGCCGGGCTCGACCAGAAGCCGATCCCGTACAATACCGACATCGCTCGCCTGCGCCGCGGCCACGTCGGCGGCCAGTTCTGGTCGGTGTTCGTTTCGACCAACCTGCCGGGCAAGGTGCAGGTCGAAGAGACGCTTGAGCAGATCGATCTCGTGCGCCAGTTCGTCGCGCGTTACCCGAAAGACTTCGCCCTCGCCCGCACCGCCGCCGATGTCCGCCGCATCCACCGCGAGGGCCGGATCGCGTCGCTGATCGGGGTCGAGGGTGGCGGACAGATCGACGCCGACCTGTCGGTGCTCCGCGCCTACCACGACCTCGGCGCGGGCTATCTGACACTGACCCACGTCAAGAATCTCGATTGGGCTGATTCGGCGACCGACGATCCGCAGCATCGCGGTCTGACTCCGTTCGGCGTCGCCGTCGTCGGCGAGCTTAACCGGCTGGGAATGCTCGTCGACCTCAGCCACGTCAGCGAGGACACGATGCGCGCGGCGCTCAAGGCGTCGAAGGCCCCGGTGATGTTCTCGCATTCAAGTGCGCGCGCGCTTGACGACCACCCGCGCAACGTATCCGACGACGTTCTCAAGCTCGTCGCGGCGAACGGCGGGGTCGTCATGGTCAACTTCGCCGAGGCGTACATCTCCGACACCTACCGTCGCTGGGAAGCCGACAACGCGGCCGAGAAGACGCGATTGAACGCGCCGCCCTACGCGGGGCTCGACATCGGCCAGCCCGACAAGGCGAAGGCCGACTATGCCGTATGGGCGGCGGCGCACCCCGCCCCGGCCGTGACCCTTGCGATGGTCGCCGACCACATCGAGCACATCGCGAAGGTCGCCGGGGTCGATCATGTCGGCATCGGCAGCGACTTCGACGGCGTCGGCAACGCGCTGCCCGCTGGGCTGGGCGGCGTCGACACCTTTCCGGCGCTCCTCGTCGAACTCGCCCGTCGCGGCTGGAGCGACACCGACCTCGCCAAGGTCGCCGGCAACAACATCCTTCGGGTGATGACGGCGGCCGAGGCCGTCGCTGCGTCGCTCGCCGGAACGCCGCCGTCGAACGCCAGCTTGCCCGACCGATGACGATTGGTCCAATTCGCTCGTGGACTGAACCGCCAAGGAGATCGCCGATGCGCCCTGCCCTCCTCGCCGCGCTGCTGCTGACCGCCGGCACCGCGTCCGCCGCACCGCCGGCGTACGACCTGATCGTCCGTAACGGCCAGGTGTTCGACGGCTCGGGCGGGGCGCCGTTCGCGGCCGACGTCGCGGTCAGCGGCGACCGCATCGCCGCGATCGGCCCGCACCTGCCCGGCCGCGGCAGAACCGAGATCGACGCCCACGGCAAGGCGGTCGCGCCGGGGTTCATCAACATGCTCGCCCACCCCGAGGAGAGCTTGATCGTCGACGGCCGCGCGGTGTCGGACCTCGTCCAGGGGGTGACGCTCGAGGTGATGGGCGAGGACTCGATGGGGCCGCTGACGCCGGCGCTGGCCAAGCTCGCCGAGAGCCGCCAGGGCGATATCAAGTACCCGGTCAACTGGACGACGCTCGACCAGTACCTGACCATGCTCGAGAAAAAGGGCATCGCCCCGAACGTCGCGTCGTTCGTCGGCGCAGGGACGGTGCGGATCGCCGTCCTCGGCGAAGGCGACGTCCAGCCGACGCCGGCGCAGCTGACGACGATGCAGGGCCTCGTCCACGATGCGATGGCGGACGGTGCGCTCGGGGTGACCGACGCGCTGATCTACAACCCCAATGTCTACGCCCAGACGCCCGAGCTGATCGCGCTGGCCAAGGTCTCGGCCCAGTGCGGCGGGATGTATATCGCCCACATCCGCAACGAAGGCGACCGGCTCGAAGCGGCGGTGCAGGAAACGTTCGCCATCGCCGAGGCGTCGGGAGCCCCGGCCGAGATCTACCACTTCAAGCAGGCCGGCCGCGACAATTGGGGCAAGCTCGACAAGGTCGTCGCGATGATCGAGGCCGAGCGCGCCAAGGGCGTCCGCATCACCGCCGACATGTACAATTACACCGCCGGCGCGACCGGGCTCGACGCCGCGATGCCGAATTGGGTCCAGGAGGGCGGTTACGAGAAGTGGGCCGGGCGGCTCAAGGATCCCGCGACCCGCGCGCGGGTCATCGCCGAGATGCGCACCGCCCATCCGGCGACGTGGGAGAACATGTTCGCTGGGGCCGGACCGAAGGGCATGGTCCTCCTCGCCTTCAAGAACCCGGCACTCAAGCCGCTGACCGGCAAGACACTCGCCGAGGTCGCGACGATGCGTGGCAAGTCGCCCGAGGAGACGGCGATGGACTTGGTGATCGAGGACGGGACGCGGGTCGGCGTCGCCTACTTCCTGATGAGCGAGGACAACGTCCGGCGCGAGGTCGCGCTGCCGTGGATGAGCTTCGGCTCCGACGCGGGCGCGCCCGCCCCCGAGGGCGTGTTCAACCTGTCGAAGGAACACCCGCGCGCCTACGGCAACTTCGCCCGCGTCCTTGGGCATTACGTACGAGATACCCACGATGTGGCGCTGCCGGACGCGATCCGCCGACTAACGAGCTTGCCGGCCGACAACCTGTCGCTCAAAGACCGCGGGCGATTGAAGGCCGGCAGCTTCGCCGACATCGTCGTCTTCGACCCCGCGACGGTCGCCGACCATTCGACCTACGCCAAGCCCGACAGCCTTGCGACCGGCGTGTCCGACGTTATCGTCAACGGCGGCGTCGCGCTCAAGGACGGCAAGCCGACCGGTGCCGCCACCGGGCGCGTCGTGCGCGGTCGCGGCTGGACCGGCGCAGCGGGTGGCGGCTGCCGTACGGCGGCGAGCGACTGGACGTGGAGCAAATAACCGAAGCGATTATTTGTCCAGCTTGGCCTTGAGTGCGTCGGCCCATTTCTTGCCGGGGTCGCCGCCCCACAGCAGCC
>CAHJWT010000045.1 GCA_903643075.1 Sphingomonadaceae bacterium
GGTGTTGCGGTGCCGCCCGTCGCTGCGCCGCCGGCCGCCGCGGCCGGCGGCGGGCCGTAGCCGGCGGCGTACTTGATCTTGTCCTTGGCCGCGGCGCGGAACGCCGTCAGGTTGGCGACCAGTGTCTTCTGCACCGTCTCGCGCTGGACGAGCTGCTGCGCCAGCGTGATCGCCGGCTCGCCGTTGTACGGCACGACCTTGGTGTCGAGGACGTGGTTGACGTACATCACCGGGGCCGGCGCGCCCTGCGGCTGGTCGGCGAACATGAAGACTTCCTGCGGGTTGCGCGCCAGGATCTTGCCGATCTCGGCGATCAGCGCGGGGTTGACCGTCAGCGCGTCGACCGACGCGTTGTTGCGCCGGAACTCGATCTTGCTCGCCGTCAGCACCTGCGCGACGTCGGCCATCGTCTTTGCCTTTTCGAGACCGAGGCTGGCGATGTTGGCCGGCCGCAGGAACTGGATCTGCTCGATCGAATAGATCTTGCGGGCCCCGAACTGGTCGGGATGTGCGTCGATGTATTTCTCGGCCGATTCGCGCGTCGTCGGCGGGATCTTCCGTGCGATGTCGCCCTGCAGCGCCTGGACGAGCAGCCCCTCGTCGACGCGGCGTTCGGCGAGGATGAAGTCGGGGTTCTTGTCGAGCTTGCGGTCGCGCGCCGCGTCGGCGAGCATCTTGCGCTCGACGACGCGGCCGAGGACGATTGCCTCGACCGTCTTGTGCGGGACATCGGCGGGCGGGCGGGCGAGCGCCAGCTCGGAATTGAGTTCGTGGATCGTGATGTCCTCGCCGTTGACCGTCGCGACGACCTGCCCCTTGGGCGTACCGCCGCCACGGTTGCACCCGCCGAGCAGCGCGATCAGCGCCAGCCCCGTCACCAAACCCTTCCGGCCTATCGTCATCGTCATCCCCTCGGTTTCGGCCCGTAGCGCAGCCCTAGCAGCGCTCGCGCGATCACCAATGCCTTTTTCGGCTGCAATCGCAAGAGTCGCCGTCCGATCAGCCCCATCGTCAGCAGCACGTGCCACGGCAGCAGCAGCGGTGCCCGGCGGCGGAAGAAGGCCAGCCGCGACCGCGCGAGATAATAGTCCGACAGCTCGCTCCGCCGGCCCTTGGCCCCGCTCGACCCGATCGAGCCGCCTTCCTTGTGATAGACGACGGCGCCATGGGCGAAGGCGATCGCGAAGCGCCCAGCGTTGCGGTAGGCCCAGTCGACCTCCTCGAAATAGAGGAAATAGGCCTCGTGCATCGGGCCGATCGTTTCGATGAAGCGGCGCGACACGGCGAGCGAGGCACCGAGGACGAAATCGGTCTCGCGCGCAACCTGCGCGGGGTCGAACGGCGTCCGCGCCAACGCGCCGCTGCCGATCCCGCGCGACGTCCCGGCCCATGGGCGGAAGCGGTGGCCGTTGAGCGCCTGGACGACGTCGGGGCGGAAATAATAGCGGACGACGGTGCCGCACATGCCGATGTTGTAGGTCGCGTCCATCCGCGCGACGAGCGCGTGCGCCGCTTCGGGCTCGACCACCGTATCGTTGTTGAGCAGCCAGACGTAATCGATCGCGGGCGAGCGCAGCAGGAACGCAAGCCCGAGGTTGTTGCCGCCGGCGAAGCCGCGGTTGCCGCCAGCATCGATCACGGTGACCGGCGTGTCGTCGGGGACCGCCGTCGCCGTGTCGGCCGCGTTGATCAGGCGGACCGACCGTGGTCCGGCATAGGGCCGGGTCGACAGTTCCGCCATCGCCGGGTCGGCGACGGTCGCCGCCTCGTCGCCTGTGCCCCAGCGCTGGATCGTCTCGACCGATCCGTCGCCCGACGCATTGTCGACGACGACGATCCTGAGCGGAATGTCCGACCGCAGCAGGCTTTCGAGGCATTCGAGGGTGTCGGCGGCGCGTCGCCAGTTGACGAGGACGACACCGAGCCGCGGCGCTGCCGTCATCCGCCGAACCTCGCGCGGTGACCGCGTCGCGCGGCCGGTTCGATGTCCAGCACTCCGATCAAGCTCTACCCCCGGCCGGCGGCAGGAAGCCGATCGTGCCACGCCCCGAATACGCGCGACGGCTTAGTCGGTGCGGTTGCGCACGGCAATAGCCGCGGGCCGGGCGTCGCTACCGGCGCAGGCGCGCCAGCGACGCCGACATCAGCAGCAGCGACGCGACGCCGGGAAAACGGTAGCGGAAGCGCGGCTCGTCGAGCCGTTCGTCGGTCTCGATCAGGTTGTGGGGTCCGGCCAGCCGGCGGAGTTCGGCCTCGATCGCTGCCGGCGGGGCGCCGCCGGGCAATTCGGCGGCGACGTCGGCGGCGACGAACCAGCCGTCGCTGTAGGTCCCGGCCTCGGCGGCGGCGACGAGGAGCGCCCACTGCTCGCGCGCCTCGTCGCCCGACAGCAGTGCCTGGACGCGGCGGGGCAGCGTCGCGTTCCATTCGGTCAGGACCCGCTCGACCGCGGCGGTGACGTGCGCCGGATCGACCCTCGTCCGCCGCGCGTCGAGCGCGACCATCGCCGCGCGGTGGCCGAGGAGGCGGACGAGGTACGGCGACCCGCTCGCGACCGTCGCGATCATCGCGACGGCGTCGTCGGTGAAGCGCAGCCCGGCGGCGGCTTCGCCGAGCCGGAGGATCTCGCCGACCTCGTCGACCTTGAGCGGCCGCATCGGCAGGCCGACGATGTTCCGCCGGATCGAAGGCGCGAAGCCGATCAGTTCGTCGAGGTTCGAAGCGACGCCGGTCAGGATCAGCTGCACCCGGGCGGCGCGGTCGGACAGGTTCTTGATCAGTTCGGCAACGTCGCGGCGGAAGTTGGCGTCGGCGATCCGGTCGTATTCGTCGAGGATGAGGATGACGCGGGTGCCGACGACGTCGGCGAACAGGTCGCTCGCCTCGCGCGGCCCGAACGGCCCGGGCGGGAGCATCGAATCGAAATGCAGCGCCTGCTCGACCGCGGTCGTCGTTGGCAGGACGCTGCGATGGTAGAGCATCGGGATTTTCGCGGCGAAGGCGCGGAAGATCTCGTCGAACCGGCCGTCGGTGCCGCAGCTGCCATAGAGCACGAGGTAGCGCGCCTCGCGGGCGGTGTCGGCGAAAACGTGGACGAGGCTGGTCTTGCCGATGCCGCGCTCGCCGTAGATGACGACGTGGAGTCGCTGCTCCTCGATCGCGGCGATCAGCTGGGTCAGCGCGTCGTGGCGGCCGGCGAAGCGGTCGCGGCTGATCACCGGCTGCGACGCGCCGAGGGCGTCGCGCAGGGCGAGCCGCGACCGCGACAGGGCCGGTTCGTCGCCGTCGAGATCGACGTCGTCGGACGCCAGCGCCGAGAAGCGCGGCAGCTCGCTGTCGCGCGGCGACGTCTCGTCGTCGAGCCACAAGGTATCGAGGAACGCGGGACGCCGGTCGGCGATGTCGGCCGGCGACGGCCCCTCCGCAACCGGCGCGTCGTGGCCGCGCCGCCAGCGTGTGAACAACGTCGCCATCCCGCTCGCTCTCCAATCCGATGTCCTATTGCCCGGAAGTCGCCCCGCGGCGCAAGGCTTGCGCTTACCGCCATGAGTAATGTTGCCGCATCCGACCCGGCCTGCTAGCGCTATGGAATGGCAGGGGATCATGGCAGGGGCGGGACGACGGCGTGGTGGCGCATCGCGATCGTCGTGGCCGCGGGTGGCGGTTTCGCCGCGCCGGCAACGGCGGCGATCACCGGTGTCGGCGGGTTGCCGAGCTCCGCGGAGTCGGGCGCGCTCGCCGAACCGGCGGGGCTCCATCTCAACGGCTCGATCGAGGCGCTCTACGACAGCAATGTCCTGCGCAACGGTCGCGGGGGAGCGGGGCTGGCGAACGGACACATCGACGATTTTCGCTACTCGCCCGAAGCCGAGGCGACCTACGGCCGCGACACCGGGCGCATCGCGCTGGGGGTCAACGCGCTCGTCGGCCGCGACATCTTCCAATACAATAGCAGACTCGACCGCAACCAGTACCGCGGCGGCGGATCGATCTCGTATCGCGCCGGCGCGAATTGTCAGCTCGTCGTCGATGGCAACTATGTCAGTCGCCAGAACGGCATCGGCGGCGTCGACGAATCGCTCGTCGATCCGGCGAACCAGCCCGACGACATCGGCACCGTCGTCGACAATGTCCAGTCCGTCTCGACCTACGGCGCAAATGCGCGGTGCGGTTCGCCCGCCGGCCGGCTGACATTCAGCGGCGGCTATTCGCATACCGCGTTCGACAATGCCGCCGCGACGCGCCGGTTCGCCGACAGCGACGGCGACACCTACACCGGCAGCATCGGCATCGGCATCTTCCGGCCGGGGCAGCTGTCGTTCAACGGCAGCTATTCGACGATCGTCTATCCGGGCCGCACCCCGGGTGCGCTCGGCGCGAACGTCCCGCCGCAGCTGCTCAACGCCGGCGTCCGGACCTATCGCCTCGGCCTCGCCTTCTCGCGGCCGATCGGGACGCGGCTGAGCGGCCAGATCGGCGCGTCGTTCCTCCATGCCGAACCGAGCGGTGGCGTCGATCCGTACAGCTCGCCGGCGTACAACATCGGCCTGACCTACATGGCGAGCCGGCGGCTCACGGTCGCGCTGACGGGATCGCGCGACATCATCGCGTCGCAGTCGATCGGGTCGCTGTACCGGGTCATCGATTCGGCGCTGCTCGAGGGGCATTATTCGTTCGGCCGGGCAATCACGTTCAACGCCAATGCCGGGTTCATCCACAACGACTACAAGCAGTCGTTCGCCACCGTCGGGGAGGCGGCGCGGCTGAGCCAGACGTCGAAGACCTTCGGCGTCGGCGCGACGTATTCGCCCCGCCGTCTGTACGATCTGTCGATCAACGTCACCCAGGTGATTCGCAGTTCGAATCCCGATATCTTCAACTATAGTGGCACGCGGGCGGGTTTGACGCTCGCCGTTCACATCTAGCCCCCTCAGGAGTTTGGTCATGCGCCGCGCCCCCCTGCTCTCCGTCATCGCGGCGCTGCTGCTGGCCGTGCCGGCGCTGGCCGACACCGGCTACGTCCTCGGCGCGAACGACACGATCACCGTCCAGGTCTACGGCCAGCCCGATGCCGGCGTGACGACGCGGATCAAGGCCGACGGCACGATTATCATGCCGCTGATCGGCACGGTCAAGGCGGAGGGGCAGACCCAGCTCGAGCTCGCCGAGACGGTCAAGAACAAGCTTGTCCAGGGTGGCTTCTTCAAGCAGCCGTTCGTCAACGTCGAGATCGGCGCCTATCTCAGCAAGACGGTCAACGTCGCCGGCAAGGTCGACAAGCCCGGCGTCGTCCCGCTCGACAAGGACTATACCGTCCTCGAGATGCTGCTCAAGTCGGGCTGGATCCGGGAGCAGGGAGCGGGTTATATTTATCTCCGCCGCGCCAAGGGCGGGCAGGAGATCAAGCTCGACGCCGAATCGCTCGTCCGCGGCGCGCCCGACAAGAACGTGCTGCTCGCGCCCGGCGACACGCTGTTCGTCCCCGACGCCGACACCTTCTTCATCTCGGGCGCGATCGGCCATCCCGGGACCTTCGCGATCCAGAAGGACATGACGCTGCGCCAGGCACTGGCGCTCGCCGGCGGCGTCACCGCGCAGGGATCGGACCGTAAAGTTGCATTGATCCGTGCCGGTGCTAAGGAAGTGACGGCCAAGATCGATGCGCCGGTCCAGAAGGGTGACGTATACATCGTCAAAGAGCGGTTGTTCTAGGACGCCGCGGATCGTGACCGCCGCGGGAGTTTTAGCCTCATGAGCCTGGCCCAGTTTTTCCGCATCCTCCTCGCGCGGTGGCTGATCATCCTGTTCACCCTGCTCGCGGGGCTCGCCGTCGCGGTCGTGCTGTGCCTCGTCCTGCGCCCCAAGTTCCCGGCGACGGCGCGCGTTCTGCTCGACGTGATCAAGCCCGATCCGGTGTCGGGCCAGATGATCACGTCGAGCTTCGTCCGCGGCTATACCAAGACGCAGACCGAGCTGATCACCGACTACCGCGTCGCCGGCGACGTCGTCGACCGGCTCGGCTGGGCGAACAATCCCGTCCTCGTCGCCGACTATCAGAAGAACAACGACGGGACGTCGGACTTCCGCCGCTACCAGGCGCAGAACATCATCGACGCGACCGACGCGCAGCTGGTCGAGGGCAGCAACATCCTCGAGATCTCGTACAAGGGTGGCAACCCGATCCTCGCCAAGAACGTCGTCACCGCGCTGCGCACGGCGTTCATCGACGCGAGCCTGCGGCTGCGCACCGACGCCGCGGGGCGGACCGCCGACTGGTACGTCGACCAGGCGGCCAAGGCGCAGGCGACGCTGGCCGGCGCCGAGGCGAAGAAGTCGGAGTTCGAGCGGGTCAATGGCATCGTCATGGCACCGGGCGGGGCCGATTCGGAGACGATGAAGCTCGAGCAGATGCAGAGCGCGCTGCTGGCGGCGCGCAGCTCGATGGGACTCGTCGGGAGCCGCGCGGCGACCTCGCCGCAGGTCGAGGCGCTGAAGTCTCAGCTCAACGCCCTCGACGACACGCTGGTCCAGGCGAACCAGAAGCTCGGCACATCGCATCCGACGTACATCGCGCTCACCGAGCGGCGGAAGATTATCGTCGAGCAGCTCGCCCGCGAGACCGCCGCCGCAAGGTCGGGTGCCGGCGACGGGCCGAGCGCGGTGTCGGCGGCGACCACCGCCCGGCTGGAAAGCGATTTCGCCGCGCAGAAGGAGAAGGTTCTCGCGCTGCACAGCAAGCTCGACGAACTGGCGCAGCTCCAGCGCGAGGTCGACCTGCGGAAGTCGCAGTATGAGCGGGCGGCCGAGCGGACGGCCAACCTCAAGCTCGAGGCCGACGTCTCGGAGACCGGGCTGGTTCCGCTCGGCGACGCCTTCGTCAGCGGGACGCCGACCTTCCCCAACAAGCCGCTGATCCTGGGTCTCGGCGCGATCGCCGGGCTTGGCCTCGGCATCGCCTTCGCGATCGTCACCGAGCTGATCTCGCGCCGCATCCGCGGCCCCGAGGACCTCGCCCAAGCGGCGGGGGCGGCGGTGATGGCGGTGATCGCCGATACCGCGCCGGTCAGACTGTCGCAGCGGCTGCGACGGCTGCTGCGGCGCGAGCCCCGCTTCGCCGGCGTGCAGGCAGCGTCGTGAGCCTGTCGCCCGCCCCGACGATCGTCAGCGATGGCCGCATCGCCGCCGACGCGCCGATCCGCGACGCGCTGCTCCGCCTCGGCTTCCTGACCGACGAGGAGTCGGCGCGCGTGGCCGAGCATCAGGCGGCGAGCGGGCTCGATTTCGACCAGGCCGCGCTGGACCTCGGCTTCATCGGCATCGACGAGCTCGACCGGGCGCGCGACCAGCTGATCAACAGCCTCGCCCTCCAGCAGACGCAGCGGCGCGCGGTGTCGGACGAGCTCGTCGTCCTCAGCGAGCCGGTCGGGGCGAAGGCCGAATCGATCCGCCTGCTCCGCACCCAGATCATCGCCCAGCATATCAAGCCGGGGCGGCGCGCGATCGCCTTCACCGCGCCGATGGACGGGGTCGGCTGCAGCTACCTCGTCGGCAACGTCGCCGCCGCGCTGTCGCAGATCGGGACGAAGACGCTGCTCGTCGACGGCAATCTCCGCAGCCCGCGGATCGACCAGCTGTTCGGCCTCGCCGCGTCGAGCCCCGGGCTGTCGAGCTACCTGACGCTGAAGATCGCGCGGCCGGAGCGGATGGTCCACGCCAACGTCTTGCCCAACCTGTCGGTGATCACCGCCGGTCCCCCGGTCGCGCGGCCGCAAGAACTGCTGTCGAGCGCGCGCTTCCGCGACGGGATGAACAGCCTGCTCCGCGAATACGACATCGCGCTGTTCGACACGCCGGCGGCGAATACCTGCGCCGACGCGCTGACCATCGCCGGGGTGATCGGCTATGCGGTGATCGTGGCGCGGCGCAATCGGACCTTCGTCGCCGACGTGGCGACGCTCGCCCAGCAGCTCGCCGCCGCCCGCAGCGCGGTGCTCGGGTCGGTATTGAGCGAGTTCTGATGGCGACGCTGGCTTCGCCGCGGACGCCAGCGATCGACTGGCGCCGGTTCCTGACCAATCACGCGCTGCTCGCCATCGGCGCGGCGGCGATCTTCTTTCCGACAATCGCCAGCCTCGGTACGGGGCCGTGGTCGACCGAGGCCGGGGTCCACGGACCGCTGGTCCTCGCGACGGGGCTGTGGCTGATCTTCCGCCGCGGCGACGAGATCCGCGCGCTGGCCCGCCCCGGCGCGCTCGGTCCGGCGGTCGCGGCGATCGTCGTCGCCGTCGTCGGCTACGCCTTCGGTCGCGCGTTCGACTTCATCTCGATCGAGGTCGCGTCGATGCTGCTCGCCTTCGGGGCGGTCGCCTACAGCTTCGTCGGCGGCGCGGTGCTGCGGCTGATGTGGTTCCCGATCGTCTACTTCGCCTTCATGGTCCCGATCCCGGGATCGATCCTCGACCAGGCGACGCAGCCGCTCAAGCAGCTGGTCTCGGAGGCGGTGACCGACGTCCTCGGCGTGTTCGGCTATCCGGTCGCGCGGGTCGGGGTGACGATCTACGTCGCGCAGTACCAGCTCCTCGTCGAGGACGCGTGCGCTGGGCTCAATTCGCTGATCAGCCTGACCGCGATCGGCCTGTTCTACGTCTACGTCATGCGCAACTCGAACTGGCGCTATTCGGTGCTGCTCCTGACCCTCGTCGTGCCGATCGCGATCCTCGCCAACTGCGTCCGGGTCGCCGCGCTCGTCCTCCTCACTTATTACTTCGGCGACGCGGTGGCGCAGGGCTTCCTTCACAAGTTCGCCGGCATGGTCACCTTCACCTCGGCGCTGCTCCTCATCTTCTTGATCGATGCCCTCCTCACGCCGGTCCGGACGTGGCTCGAGGGTTCGCGGCGTCGCTTCGTTTCGGCGGGGACGCGGTGATCGACCGCCGCGACCTCCTGCTCGGCGGCGGGATGCTCGTCGCTGCGGCGGGCGCGGCGGCGCTGACCCCGCGGCGGCACGTCGAGCTGCTCCACGGCCGCAAGCTCGAGAACGTCATCCCGACGCGGATCGGCGCGTGGCAAACGACGCCGAGCCAGGCGTTCATCCTGCCCAAGACGCCGGGCAGCCTCGCCGACCGGCTCTATTCGGATACCGTCAGCCGGCTGTACGTCGCCGACGGCGCGCTGCCGGTGATGATGGTGCTCGCCTACGGCAACCTGCAGAGCGACCTGCTCCAGCTCCACCGCCCCGAGGTCTGCTACGCCGCGGTCGGCTTCCAGATCTCGAACTCGACCCGGCTCGACCTGCCGGTCGCCGAGCATATCGCGGTGCCGGCGCGCGAGCTTACGGCGACGACCGACAACCGCGTCGAACCGATCACTTATTGGACAAGGATCGGCGACTTCCTGCCGACGACGCGGCGCGAGCAGCGCGAGATGCGGCTGCGCGAGCAGTTCGACGGCATCGTTCCCGACGGCATCCTCGTCCGCCTGTCGACCGTCGCCGAGCCGACCCCGGCGACCTTCGCCGCGCTCGCCGCGTTCGGCCGCGCCTTCATCCTCGCCGTCCGCCCTGCCGACCGGAGCATCCTCGTCGGCCCGACGCTCGCCGCCGGGCTGGCGCGACTGGGGCTCTAGCCGTGGAAGCCGTCGAGCGGGCGCAGCACGACGAAGATGAACGCGAGGGTCGCCCCGCCGAGCGCGATCGCTGCGACATGCAGCCCGCCGTTGCCCGGCTCGAACGCCTGGTTGCCGAGGTAATTGGTCCCCGCGCAGCCGACCGCGGCGACGAGGTAATGCCACAGCTGGTCGCGCGCTTCGCCCTGCGACCGTTGCAGAAACAGCACGACCAGTCCGGCGAAGACGATCATCGTCGTCCAGTCGTACACCGTGCTCATGGCAATCCGTTCCCCCGCGCACCGTCTTAACCCGATATATAGCAGATCATGGTGTTGATGCTACCGACAAAGGCCGGCCGGCCAACGGCGGTGGGGGATCGGATCGCGGGACGGCGTAGGGCAGGGCGGCAACGGGGCAGGGCAACCGCTTGACCAAGGTAACGAACGACCCGGCGAAGCCGCCGCCGGTTGCCGACCGCGCGGGGATTCCGCTCGACGCGGTCGTGCTGACGGTGCGCGCGATCGAGTTCATCGTCGTCGTCGCCACCGGGCTGGTCACCATCCCGCTGCTGGTCCCGCCGGCGGCACTGTACGACGTGGTCTATTCGCGGATCGTATTCGTCGCCGCCGTCGCCTTCGCCGTGCTCGCCGAGACCGTCGGCAGCTACGACGTCGAGGCGCAGTTCTCGCTCAGGAAGGCGTGGCAGCGGGTGACGACGGCGTGGGTGACGACCGCGCTGTTCCTGCTGACGCTCGGCTTCCTCCTCAAGACGTCCGACGAGGTGTCGCGCGGCTGGGCCGGCGGCTGGTTCGTCGCCGGTGGCGCGATGCTGCTGACGACGCGGCTGGCGATGACGATCTGGGTGCGGCGGCTCAAGCTCCGCGGCACGTTCAACCAGCGCGTCGCGATCTTCGGGGCCGGGCCGCAGGGGGCGCGGCTGGCCGACTATATCCTGACCAGCGACAAGCTGACGATCACCATCGCCGGCTTCTTCGACGACCGCCAGGACGGGCGCGTCCCGCAATGCGTCAACGGCATATCGGTGCTCGGCAACCTCGCGGCGCTGGTCGACACCATCCGCGACGGCAAGATCGACCAGGTCATCGTCGCCCTGCCGTGGTCGGCGGAGGCGCGGTTGCAGCAGGTCGTCAGCCGTCTCGCCCTGACCCCGGTGCGCATCCGGCTCGCCCCCGACCTCGCCAGCTTCGTCTTCGCGCGGCGTCCGGTGGTGCTCCTCGGCGACCTGCCGGTGATGACGCTGTTCGAGCGCCCGATCTCGGGCCTCGACGCATGGATCAAGATGGCCGAGGACCGCGTCCTCGCCACGCTCGCGCTGGCCGTCTTCGCGATCCCGATGCTGCTGGTGACGATCGCCATTCGCCTCGATTCGCCCGGACCGATCTTTTTCCGGCAGCCGCGGGAGGGATTCAACAATCGTCCGTTTCGCGTCTACAAGTTCAGGTCGATGTACCATAACCGCGCGCAACATACTGAGATAACCCAAGCCAGCCGGCGTGACCCGCGGATCACGCGGGTCGGGGCCGTCCTGCGCAAGACGAGCCTCGACGAGCTGCCGCAGTTGTTCAACGTGATGTCGGGCGAGATGTCGCTAGTCGGGCCGCGGCCGCACGCGCCGTCGACCCGCGCCGGCGGCCGCCTGTTCTCCGACGTGCTGGCGAGCTATGCCGCGCGCCACAAGGTCAAACCGGGGATCACCGGCTGGGCGCAGGTCTGCGGCTGGCGCGGCGAGACCGACACCGAGGAGAAGCTTGTCAAGCGCTTCGAGCACGACCTCTACTACATCGAGAACTGGTCGATCTGGCTCGACTTCTACGTCCTCGCGCGGACCGTCGTCGCGCTGGTCGTGCCGACCAACGCCTTCTGACGGCGGTGGCCGCCGTGACCTGCCGCACCGCGAGATCGCCACGGCGTCGTCACGGTACCGGCGGCGGCTCGGCACGGGCGTACTCGCGTGGTCGCCGCGAGCGAAGTCAACGACTTGTCACGCCCGTGTAGTGTTCCACGTGGAACATTGTCCTACACGGCGGGCGCCTCAACCTCGCGCGATATAGCCGTCGATCGCCTCGGCGAGCACGGTCAGCGGCACCCCGCCGGTCGTCACCACCGCGTCGTCGAACCCGGCGAGGGTGAAGCGCGATCCCATCGCCGCCTGCGCCTTGGCGCGGAGGCGAAGGATCTCGTTGTGGCCGACCTTGTAGCCGCACGCCTGCCCCGGCGCGACGCAGTAGCGGTCGACCTCGCTCGTCATCGCCGCCTTGCCCTTGCCGGTCTCGCCGGTGAGGAAGGCGACCGCCTGCTCGCGCGTCCAACCCATTGAGTGGAGGCCGGTATCGACGACGAGGCGGCACGCGCGGAACTGCTGCGCCTGGAGGTAGCCGAGCTGGCTGAACGGGTCGTCGGCGTAGCTGCCGAGCTCGTCGACGAGCTGTTCGGCGTAGAGCGCCCAGCCCTCGACGAAGGCGTTGAACCCGGTCAGCGACGCGATCAGCGGCGGCTTGTCCTTCGCCTCGGTCAGGTAGGCGAACTGGAAGCTGTGGCCCGGCACGCCCTCGTGCGCGGTCAGCGTCGCCAGCTGGTACTTCGGCCACAGCCCCGTCGACTTGAGGTTGATGTAGTAGATCGCCGGTCGCGACCCGTCGAGCGCGGCGGGGTTCATGTAGCCGAGCGCCGCGCCGTCCTGGATGTCGACAGGGACCTGCTTGACCATGATGTCGGCCCTGAGGCCGAGGTTCGACATCTTGGGCAGCAGCGGGCGGACGGCGGCGAGGCGGCCGTTGCAATAGGCGATGACCCCCGCGCGGCCCTCGGCGGTGTCGGGGAAGACGAAGCGCGGGTCGGTGTTGAGCGCCGTCACGCGCGCCCCGACGCTGCCCTGGGTCATCCCCTGCGCGCGGAGGATCGCGTCCATCCTCCCCTGGATCGCCTTGTTCTGCTCGAGCCCGGTGCGGTGGATCTCGGCGGGCGACAGCGTCGTCGTCGTGCCGAGGCGAAGGGCATAGCGGTAGAACGCCTCGCCGTCGGGGAGGCGCGCGACGCCGGCAGTCGAGGGCGCGTTGGCCGTCGCTGCGGCGAAAGCGGCGATCTGGCGATCGAGCGCGGGGTAGACCTCGGCGTCGATCAATGCGGCGCAGCGCCCGGCCCAGTCGCCGGCGACGCCCGCCTTCGCCGCCTTGGCCGCGAGCGAGGCGACG
>CAHJWT010000046.1 GCA_903643075.1 Sphingomonadaceae bacterium
CCAGTCCCCCCCCCCGGGCCGCGGCTGCGCCGCGTCTCTCGCCCCTCCCCTGCAGGGAAGGAGGCACCTCACGCCGTCAGTACGACCTTTCCCGTGGCCTTGCGGTCCATCATCCAGCGGATCGCCGCCGGTCCCTCGCTCAGGGGGAACCGCTTGCTGACATGCGGACGCAACCTGCCTGCGCCGTACCACTCGAGCAGCTCGGCCATGTTGGCGCGGTGGACCGCCGGCTCGGCCTGTGTGAACGCGCCCCAGAAGACGCCGACGAGGCTCGCGCCCTTGATCAGCGGCAGGTTGAGCGGCAGCGACGGGATGTTGCCGCCGGCGAAGCCGACGATCAGGTAGCGCCCGTTCCACCCGATCGAGCGGAACGCCGGCTCGGCGAAGCGGTCGCCGACGGGGTCGTAAATGACGTCGGGGCCCTTGCCGCCGGTCAGCCGCTTGATCTCGTCCTTGAGGTTGGCGTCGGTGTAGTTGATCGTCTCGTCGGCCCCGTAGTCGCGGGTCAGCGCGAGTTTCTCATCGGTCGACGCGGCGGCGATGACCTTCGCTCCCATAACCTTGCCGAGCTCGACCGCGGTCAGCCCGACCCCGCCCGCCGCGCCGAGGACGAGGAGCGTCTCGCCGGGTTGGAGCCGCGCGCGCTGCTTGAGCGCGTGATGCGACGTGCCGTAGGTCATGATGAAGCCGGCGGCGACGTCCGACGGCATCGCGGCCGGGATCGGAACGACCTGCGCGCGGTTGGCGATGACGTATTCGGCGAAGCAGCCGTTGCCGGTCATGACCACCGCGCGGTCGCCGACGGCCACGCCCTCGACGCCCTCGCCGACCGCGTCGATCGTGCCCGCCGCCTCGCCGCCGGGGGTGAACGGCAACGGCGGCTTGAACTGGTAGAGATTCTGGATGATCAGCGTGTCGGGGAAGTTGACGCCGGCGGCCTCGACCTTGAGCCGGACCTGCCCCCTGCCCGGTTCGGGCGTCGGCACGTCCTTGACGACGAGCTTCTCGGGCGGCCCGTGTTCGACGCAGACGACGGCTTTCATGGTGGCGGCTCCCCAGGGTTCGCCGGCACCCTAACGCCGGCCGCGCCCCTGTCGAGCCTGAGACGAGCCGCCCTACGCCGCGACGACGTTGCGTCCCCGCCGCCGCGCCGCCGCCCCGGTCAGCCCGAGGCCGCCGAGCATCAGCGCCCACGCCGCCGGCTCGGGCGCGGTCGACGCCGAGCCGACGTTGGTGAAGACGAATTTCTCGTCGCCGTAGTTGTTGTCGCTGCGTCCGCGCGGCAGGTCCTCGAACGCGACGAACGTGCCGGCCGGGACGCCGCTGTCGCCGCCGGCGTAGCTCGTCGACCAGACGTGGTTGGCGCCGTCGACGTTGCGCGCGGCATTGGAGAACCACGTCGCCCCGGTCGTCGCGACGTTGATGAAGAAGACGAGGCTGTCGCCGGCGACGACATGGCCGAAGTCGAGCGCCGTCCCGATCGCCGTGGTGTGGTTCTGCAGCCCGGTGACGCCGGTCGCGACATTGTTGACCAGCAGGCCGAGCGTCTCGTGGTAGGCGGCGTGCGTCCCGGCGAAATAGGCGACGATGTCGCCGGTCGCGGCGGCGGTAAAGGTGTAAAGCGCGGGGTTCTCGCTGTGCGCGTGCGGATAGATCGGCAGCACCGCGTGCGCCGCGCTCGTCCCCAGTGCAAGGGCGGCCAGCGCAGCCAGCCGCGTCATCGTCCGTGTCATGTCGTTCCCCCGAGATACGTCCCGGGAGTGGTTACGGCGGCGACGGCGGCGGCTTTATCGCACGCCGGTCGCCGGCATCAACGCCTGCCCCAGCAGCGCGAACTCGGCCGCGCGCGGGCTCGTCGCGCGCCACGCGAGGGCGATCTGGCGGCTGGCGTGCGGGCCGGCGACCGGGCGGCTGACGACCGGGGTGCCGGTAAGGATGCCGGCGTCGAGCGCCATTTGCGGGACGAGCGTCAGGCCGAGGCGGTTGGCGACCATCTGGACGAGCGTATGCAGCGAGGTGCCGAGGATCGCCGCGTCGGCGCGGAGGTCGGGGCGGCCGCACGCGGCGAGCGCATGGTCCTTGAGGCAGTGACCATCCTCGAGCAGCAGCAACCGCGCCGGGTCGATCGCGCTCGCCCGGATCGACGCCGGCGCATCGGGCCAGTCGTCGGGGTGGAAGGCGAGGTGGAACGGATCGGCGAACAGCGGCATCGTCGCGACGTCGCCGCACGCCCACGGCAGCGCGAGGAGGACGGCATCGAGCTGGCCGCGGGCGAGCGCCTCGCACGCCGGCCCAGACTGCTCCTCGCGAAGGAACAACTTTAGGTCGGGATAGGCGGCGCGGAGGCCGGGGAGCAGCCGCGGCAGCAGGAACGGCGCGATCGTCGGGATTACGCCGAGGCGCAGTTCGCCGCCGAGGGGCTTGGCGGCGGCGCGGGCAAGGTCGGCAAGCTCGTCGGCCTCGCGCAGGATAGTGTACGCCTTGGCGACGACGCGCTCGCCGACCGGGGTGAAGCGGACGACGCGGCGGGTACGCTCGACCAGCACAACGTCGAGCAGCGCCTCGAGCTCGCGTAGCCCCGCCGACAGCGTCGACTGGGTGACGAAGGTCGTCGCCGCCGCCCGGCCGAAATGGCCGGTCTGGTGAAGCGCGACGAGATACTGGAGTTGCTTGAGCGTCGGCAGGAAGGTCATCGCGTCAATCGATCATTCTCATTGGGCTCATTGCGTGAGCGATCATGAGATGGGGCCCCGCACTGCCGCAAGCTCGCGATTATGGAACGCGCGCACGAAAACGGCGGCGGCCACCGGGACCGCCGCCGCTCGTCGCGCTAACCGGATGTCAGAAGTTCCGGTTCGCGCCCATTCCGGTCGACGCCATTCCGCTCGACCCGGCCCCGGTCGTCGAGCCGATCGCATCGGCCGAGTCGACCCCGGTGCCGACCGCGCCGTAGCGCGTCGTGTCGTCGGTCGCCGCGGTCCGGACGTCGCCGGGCTCGGAATCGACCGACCCGCCGCGGTACGGACTGTCGCCCTGATCGGTGACCATGCGCTTGCCGACATCGACGCCGTAATAGCTGTCGACCTCGCTCGTCCGCGCGCCGTAGTCAAAGTCGCCGACCTCATCGCGGGTGTAGTTCGGCGCCTTGCGCAGATCGTCGGCCGAACGCTCGATATTATAGCCGCCCTTGTCGTGATCGTACGTCAGCACATCCCACGGCAGCGGATGATAGCGCTCGCCGATGCCGAGGAAGCCGCCGAACGACATGACGGCGTACGCGACTTTGCCAGACCGCTTGTTGAGCATGATCGAATCGATCGTGCCGAGGCGCTCGCCGCTCGCGTCGTACACGGCGGTGCCGACGACCTTGTCGGCCGAGATCAGCGTACCCGATTCGTCGGCGGTGACGTCGTCGGTCCGGTCGCGGCCGAGGCCGTCACGGTTGTCGCCCAGATCGCGGTCGCCGAGACCACGCGCGCCGGCAAAGCTTGACGCGCCCGGTGCCGACGTCTCGCTCCGCGGCTCGGCACCGTGGGTCGTGTCCTGAACGGTCAGCCCATCGTCGTATTCGGCGCTGCGCGCGGTTCCCGGCGCGGTGCCGGTCTGGCTCTGGCCGGTCTGGCTCTGAGTGGCGAAGCGGTCGTCGGTGGCCATGACAATTCCTCCTCAGCTTCTCCCTCGCGGTCGCGAAGGGAGCCCGTGCGGGGCTGCGGCAAGAACCAGCAACGAGCGTACGCGTTCCGACTTTCGTCGCACTGGCGTTTCGTGCCGCCGGTGTTTATGAGCGAAGCTCGAATAAACGGGCGGTGCCCGTGGAGACTGCCGATGGCCCGCCTGTTCGCCTATCTCGACGCAGTCAAGGCGCGCGACCCGGCGGCACGGTCGCGGTGGGAAGTGCTGCTCTACCCCGGCGTCTGGGCGTTGGCGTTCCATCGCGTCGGCCACGCACTCTACCGAGCGCGGCTGTTCCTGCTCGCGCGCGTCATCAACCACCTCGGGCGTTTCCTCACCGCGATCGACATTCATCCGGGCGCGCGGATCGGTCGCAACTTCTTCATCGACCACGGCTTCGTCGTCATCGGCGAGACCGCCGAGATCGGCGACGACGTGACCATCTACCAGTGCGTCACCCTCGGCGGCACCGACCCGGCCAACGGCATCCCCGGCAAGCGCCACCCGACGCTGGCCGACGGCGTCATCATCGGCTCCGGGGCGCAGGTCCTCGGGCCGATCGCGGTCGGCCGGCGGGCGCGGATCGGGGCCAACGCCGTCGTCACCCGCGACGTGCCCGAGGGCGCGACGATGGTCGGCATCCCGGCGCGGTCGACGCTGGTCGAGGCCGACACCTACGCCAAGAAGTTCATGCCGTACGGCACCCCGTGCAGCCAGCGCTACGACCCCGAGACGCAGAAGCTCGAGATCCTCCGCTGCGAGGTCGAGCAGCTCCGCGCCCGCCTCGACGCGCTGACCGGCGGCGAGGAGCCGGCGTCGCGCATGGTCCAGGGCTAGGCAGCCGCCGGCGGTCGGCAGCGTTGGCACCGGGATAGGCGGGTGTTCCAGCTTGCTCTCCTCGCCGTCGCGGCACCGGCCGCGCGGTCTCCGGCGGCCGACGGTGTCGAGCCGGCCGCGCCGCATAATGCGACGGCTGCCACAACCCCTATCGCGGCGGCTGTCGCACCATGACAGTCGACAACGTCGCCGCCCTCCCCGTCCGCCGGCCGGCGCAGACGGTATTCGACCGGACCGAACTTAACGCGATCCTCGGGGTCTACGGCCGGATGGTCGCCGCCGGACTGTGGCGCGACTATGCGATCGAACACGGCCGCGACGCGGCAACCTTCTCCGCCTTCCGCCGCGCGGCCGAGCGGCCCGAGGCGCAGGTGATGAAGATCCCGGCGATGCGCGCCAGACAAGGCCTCTACGCGCTGGTCGGCGAGGGCGGCGCGGTACTCAAGCGCGGCCACGATCTCCGCACGGTCCTCGCACCGATCGAACGCAAGCTGCTGAAGGTCGTCGCGACCTGACGCTCTCCGTCGACGCCAGTCGCGGTGTCACGCCTCGCCGGTGTAGCCGCTCGACGGGGCGGGATCCATGCCGCGACCCGGCTGGGTGTTCGATGGCGGGTCGCTCGACGGGAAGGTCTCGTCGAGCTCGATGTCGAGCTTGGCGTCGGGATGCGACGGATCGCGCTGGAGCGCCGGCTTGTGCTCGGCGTCATGCGCCTCGCGGTGTTCGGGTTGGTCGGGCGTGTCGGGATGCGCGAGCGGACGGTCGGCCATGGTCATTCTCCCCGGGAACCACCCCTACGCGCGGGGGCCGGGACGCGTTCCGTTCGCCTTGCCCGCTGCGTCGGCGCGCCTTACCTGTTGATGCTGGCGTTCGCCGAACAAATCTGGAACAACCACCTTGATGTCGAGCCCTTTCCCGCGCGCGATCGCGCCATGCTGAACCACATCAGCGTCCGCGGCGCGCGCGAACACAACCTGAAGAACGTCGACATCGATCTGCCGCGCGACAGCCTCGTCGTCATCACCGGGCTGTCGGGGTCGGGCAAGTCGAGCCTCGCCTTCGACACGATCTATGCCGAGGGGCAGCGGCGATACGTCGAGTCGCTGTCGGCCTATGCCCGCCAGTTCCTCGAGCTGATGAGTAAGCCCGACGTCGACCATATCGAGGGGCTGAGCCCGGCGATCAGCATCGAGCAGAAGACGACGAGCAAGAACCCGCGCTCGACCGTCGCCACCGTGACCGAGATCTACGATTATATGCGCCTGCTGTGGGCGCGGATCGGCGTGCCGTACTCGCCCACAACCGGGCTGCCGATCACCGCGCAGACGGTCAGCCAGATGGTCGACCGCGTGCTTGCGCTGCCCGAGGGGACGCGGCTGCTGCTGCTCGCGCCGATCGTCCGCGGGCGGAAGGGCGAGTACCGCAAGGAACTCGCGCAGCTGCAGAAGGATGGCTACGGCCGCGTCAAGATCGACGGTACGGTCTACGAGATCGGCGACGCCCCCGCGCTCGACAAGAAGTACAAGCACGACATCGACGTCGTCGTCGACCGGGTGGTCGTGCGCCCCGACGCGGCGAGCCGGCTGGCGGAGAGCTTCGAGCAGGCGCTCAAGCTTGCCGAGGGGCTGGCGGTGGCGGAGGTGGTCGATGTGCCCGAAGCGCCTCCCCTCCCGCTTGCGGGAGGGGCGAGAGACGGCGAAGCCGGCCCGGGGGTGGGGATTGGGCGAGAGGCCGCGGCTGCGCATGAACTTCCCACCCCCGACCCCTCCCGCAAGCGGGAGGGAAGCAGCGCTGGCGACCGCATCACCTTCTCCGAAAAATTCGCCTGCCCCGTCTCGGGCTTCACCATCGCCGAGATCGAACCGCGGCTGTTCAGCTTCAACGCCCCCCAGGGCGCGTGCCCGGCGTGCGACGGGCTCGGCGAGAAGCTCTACTTCGACCCCGCCCTCGTCGTCCCCAACGAGGCGCTGACGATCGCCGCCGGCGCGGTCATGCCGTGGGCCAAGTCGAACCCGCCGTCGCCCTACTACCAGCAGGTCCTCGCCTCGATCGGCCGCGCCTACGGCTTCACCCTCAAGACGAAATGGGCCGACCTGACGCCCGAGGCGAAGGCCGCGGTCCTCACCGGCACCGGTGGCCGCGCGATCGCGCTCCGCTTCGACGACGGGCGCAAGGCGTACGAGGTGACCAAGCCGTTCGAGGGCGTCATCGCCAACCTCGACAAGCGCTTCGCCTCGACCGAGAGCGCGTGGATGAAGGACGAGCTGGCGCGCTACCAGTCGTCGGCCCCGTGCGAGGTGTGCCACGGCGCGCGCCTCCGCCCCGAGGCGCTCAGCGTCAAGATCGACGGCGAGACGATCGCCGACGCCGTCCGCCGCCCGGTCAGCCAGGCGCTGCCGTGGGCGCAGGCGCTGACCGCCAAGCTCAACGCCAAGGACCGCACGATCGCCGAGCGGATCATGAAGGAGATCGTCGAACGCCTCGGCTTCCTCGACAACGTCGGGCTCGACTACCTCAACCTCGACCGCAAGTCGGGGACGCTGTCGGGCGGCGAGAGCCAGCGCATCCGCCTCGCCAGCCAGATCGGCAGCGGCCTGTCGGGCGTCCTCTACGTCCTCGACGAGCCGTCGATCGGCCTCCACCAGCGCGACAACGACCGCCTGCTGGTCACCCTCAAGCGGCTGCGCGACCTCGGCAACACCGTGCTCGTCGTCGAGCACGACGAGGACGCGATCCGCACCGCCGACTATGTCGTCGACATGGGTCCCGGGGCCGGCGTCCACGGCGGCGCGGTCGTCGCCAAGGGCAGCCTCGCCGATATCCTCGCCACCCCCGGCAGCATCACCGGCGATTATCTGAGCGGCCGGCGGGCCGTCGCCGTGCCGAAGAAGCGGCGCAAGGGCAGCGGCAAGAAGCTGACGGTCAAGGGCGCGCGGTCGCACAACCTCCAGAACGTCAGCACGTCGATCCCGCTCGGCACCTTCACCTGCATCACCGGCGTCAGCGGCAGCGGCAAGTCGACCTTCACCATCGACACCCTCTACGCCGCCGCCGCGCGCGAGCTCAACGGCGCGCGCCTCCTCGCCGGCGCCCACGACAGCGTCGAGGGGCTGCACCACCTCGACAAGGTCATCGACATCGACCAGTCGCCGATCGGCCGCACCCCGCGCAGCAACCCCGCGACCTACACCGGCGCGTTCACCAACATCCGCGACTGGTTCGCCGGCCTGCCCGAAAGCCTCGCGCGCGGCTACAAGCCCGGGCGGTTCAGCTTCAACGTCAAGGGCGGGCGGTGCGAGGCGTGCACCGGCGACGGGCTGATCAAGATCGAGATGCACTTCCTCCCCGACGTCTACGTCGAGTGCGACGTCTGCCACGGCGCGCGCTACAACCGCGAGACGCTCGAGGTGAAGTTCAAGGGCAAGTCGATCGCCGACACGCTGGCGATGACGGTCGAGGACGGCGTCGAGTTCTTCAAGGCCGTCCCGCCGATCCGCGACAAGCTGGCGATGCTCCTCGAGGTCGGCCTCGGCTACGTCCAGATCGGCCAGCAGGCGACGACGCTCAGCGGCGGCGAGGCGCAGCGCGTCAAGCTCGCCAAGGAACTCGCCCGCCGCGCCACCGGCCAGACGCTCTACATCCTCGACGAGCCGACCACCGGCCTCCACTTCGAGGACGTCCGCAAGCTCCTCGAGGTCCTTCACGCCCTCGTCGACCAGGGCAACACCGTCGTCGTCATCGAACACAACCTCGAAGTCATCAAGACCGCCGACTGGATCATCGACCTCGGGCCGGACGGGGGGGACAAGGGCGGCGAGATCGTGGCGGTGGGCACGCCGGAGACGGTGGCGAAGGCGGGGCGGAGCTGGACGGGGGGGTATTTGCGGGGGATGTTAGCTTAGCGATCGAAAGGGCAAACCTATCGTAAAGCTCCAACCTTTCGGTTAGCCGCTACGAATGAGATCCGTTCCATTATCAGCTAAAATTGGCGTAAGGGAAAAACGCACGGGCATCTATCCCTACTACGCGGGGTACTCGGCTGAGTTCGCCAGATGGGCTATCGATAAGCTAGGTGGGAAGCAGGATCAGTCGCTGCTTGACCCGTGGAACGGAACTGGCACCTCGACCCTGGAGGCGGCGAAGAAAGGGCTGCGCGCAACTGGCATTGATTTAAACCCCGTGCTTAGTTTCGTAGCAAAGGCCGGTACGGCGGACTCGGAAGACCGTCAACTTGTGCTGGAATGGATTGCAGACTTTGCGTCGGACACAAACGATGACGATACAGATGTTTTTTTACGTATGTACAAGGCCGCAACAACTAGCTCGGCCTTCGTTGCCGGTTCACCGTCAGAGGCGCTTCTCTTGACGGGAATGTTTCCAGCTGCGCGTTATCTTCGTAAATCAGCGAAGACCCGTAATCCATCGTGGTATTCCAGGAAAGGACTAGGATTGCTCAGTGATACAGGTCCTAGCTTACAATCTCTGACCGCTGAGTATGTACGTAAGGCCGTAAAGCGACAGTCTGAATACACCAAGGTGTCACGTGGACTTATTACAATTATCAATAGTGACTTCCGACTTGTGACACTTCCACCGAGCTCGTATGATCTAGTTTTATCTTCGCCACCATATTTAACCCGCCTGGATTATGTCCAAGCGACATTACCCGAAATTCAGATGCTTAACTTACTCGGTATTTCAACGCCGATTGGATACTTACGAAATAGAATGACTGGGACACCACTTACTTCCTCACTCGATTTATCCGATGTTGCGCATATGCCAAGCGGAGTTTTGCGACTACTAAAGACGGTCTATGATCATCAGTCCAAGGCATCGAAGTCATACTACTTCCGCTTTTTTGCAAAATATTTTATCGAAATGCAGGTCGGTATTAGACAGATAGCTGAGGCATTGCGAATTGATGGGAAGCTGTGTATCGTTACGCAGCCATCCTATTATAAGGAAGTCTTTGTTGATCTCCCATCCTTATTAACTGAGCAGTTCTATGATGCAGGAATGGTATTGGATGAGTCTTATTCGTTTGATAGTACGCACTCCATAGTTTCGTTGAATTCACGCGCCAACGAAAACGCGAGGCGACCGCCTAAGGAAACAGCCGTATTCTATAGAAAGGTAAAATAATGCGCGCAATATTCTCGCCAATGTCGGTAAATGACTATTGTCAAGGATTAGACGACGGAAAGATTACTGTCAACGAAGATTATCAGCGCAAGAGTGGCCTGTGGAGTTCAATGGCGCGTTCCTATTTTATCGAATCGATTCTTCTCGAATATCCAATACCTAAGATATATCTATACTCTAACGTTGACTTAGCGACGCGGATAACGATTAAAGAGATAGTAGATGGCCAGCAGCGTAGCCAAGCTCTTCAGATGTTCTATAATGGAAAGTTTCGTCTTAGTTCAAAACTTGAGACAGAGGAGTTTCGGGGACGCAACTACAAGCAGCTTGACGGCCAGTACCAAAGTGCGTTTCTAACATATCAATTACCTATTGATCAATTTGCCGCAATTCCAGACAGCGAAGTTCGTGAATCATTTCGGCGGATGAATGCAAGCAACGTACCTCTCAACGACGAAGAACAGAGAAATGCGTTATTCCAGGGTCCATTTAAATGGTTCATTCAACGTGTTGGCCGCCGACACAATGAGAGCCTGAGATCGCTCGGCATGTTCTCTAGACGCGACTTAATCCGTATGGTTGATACCCGTGTTTACGCAGAAATGATCTACATCATTGAGCGAGGTTTTTTGACTACTAAGTCAACACAGCTAAATGATATTTACCGTATCTATAATACAACATTTTCTAGTGAAGAGAAGTATGCAGAGCTGCTCGAGTACGGTGTTAGCGAGTTTATCAAGCGCGATGACTTACATGATAAAGCGATGGTCCGCCCGCACAATGCTCAAATGATTATGTTGTGCCTGATCGATGATCATTTCCAACTTGGTCTTGTGGGAAGGGCATCCGAGGCTGCCCCGGACGTAGCGTCCCACCTATCTTCACGCAAGTATGCGATCGATGAACTGGTAAGCTCAATCTCCGATCCCGAGTCGTTTCCGGAGCTAGCAGGCTACTCGGCCGCGTCGCGATCAGGACTCAACGTCGGACTCGCTCGAGCGACCCGCTTTCTCTATCTTCGGCAAGCCACAACCTAATATGCGTTGCGTATCGGACCTCGATAAGCTTCGCAAACCGTTGCTAAGGCGAGTCATTAAGCTACGGCTGTTTTGGTATGGTTCGCGCATGAAGACTGCCGAAGATGCGTCAGCGTCTATCGCATATGCCGTCTTAGAACTCGACAACCTGATTGTCTGCGGACTTAGACAGTACACCAAGAGCTGCTTGCTTGGCTGCAGATCGTCGAATGGTGTGAGGATCGCGAGTACCGCGCCAGTGCGTGATCCGCCGGAGGCAGCGGCGTTCGTTCTTGAACATCTCAACAAAAAGCGCTTTGATGAACTGGGGTCTCCGACCAAGCTCGATGAAAGGTTCGAGTATACATTTAGAGAGCCGCGTGATGCGTATAAGCTGTTAGAACCTCACTGTGACACAATTATGCCAAGTCTACTGAATGGAATGTCGTATAATGGTGAGGTATTTTCCCGCATAGGTACGGCGCGTAATTTCTTCGCACATCGGGCTGAGGGAACCGCTGAAAGGATATTACGCCTTGGTCCCGCGCTCGGAATGGGCCCAGTATCTCGTCCAGAGGATGTCATCCGTGGACGACGGGCGGGTAGACCTTCTAGTATTTACGAGGAATGGCTTACCGATGCTGAAAACTTTTTCGCTGCTGCATTAGAATAGCAGCCCCGTCATGTGTAACAAGCAGCTCGTCGGACCGCGCTCCACCTCGTACGCGAGGATTTCAGCCAGCTGGAGATCCGCTGCACTTCTCAGACGGCGTGCCCAACCTGGGCGAGACGCCGGGCATCCGCATCACGGACCCCGCCGCCATCGTCCGCGACTAGACGGCCAGCATCGCTGCCAATGCCGCTTCGACCGCCACTCCATCAGCCGACGCGAGTGACCCCGCGCGGCGGATGACGAGTTCTTCCTCCAGCGTAAACAGCTTGGCCCGCACGACGCACGACGCGCGCAGCCCGGCCGCCGCGAGGTCGGTCACCGGCACGTCGTTCGGCCACGCCGATTGCCGCGCGCTGGTAATCATCGCCGCGACGACGTGGCCGCTCGCGGCGTTCCACTCGGTCGCCGAGACGACCAGCGCCGGGCGGCGGCGGAGGACGGGGCGATCGGTGAAGGGGAACGGAACGATGACGACATCGAACCGCGCGTACGTCACGGCCCCGGGCTCACAGGTCGGCCCAGGCGGCGTCGTCCTCGGCACTGTCCCATTCGCCAAGCGTCGGCGCGAGCGCGGCGGCGAAGGCCGGGTCGGCGGGGGCGGCGATGCGCTCGATGACGACGCGGCCGTCCTCGACGCGGATGTCGACCGGGGCGTCGACGCGCAGGCCGGCGCCGGTCATCACCGCCGCCGGCAGGCGGACGGCCGGGCTGTTGCCCCACTTGCGGACGCTGGCGTGCATCGCGGAACTCCTCGGTCGGCGTGTCGACACGTAGATACGTAGATACGTAGACGCCGCGGAACGCGTGGGCAAGCCAGCCCGTCGCGGCAGAGCCGCGCCGTCGGACGCGACTCTAGTCGCGCCGGCCGGGCGCGGCTTGAGCTTCGCTCTTGCAAGTGCAAGAGCGTAAGCCGCCGCGCCATGTGCAACGAAGCCGCCCGTCTCCGCGCCATCGGCGAAATCGTCGATGCCTTCAGCCAGCTGAAGATCCCGCTGCGCTTTCCGGGCGGCGTGCCCAACCTCGGCGAAGCGCCAAGCATCCGCATCACCGACCCCGCCGCCATCGTCTGCGCCGCCGCCGCGCCGCCCGCCGCGACCCCCTCCCCCGCCGATCCCGACACGGTCGCGGCCGACCTAATCGTACGGCGGTGGAGCTGGCCGGGGCCGACGGGCAAGCCGGTCTACAACTTCCGCAGCGAGGGGCGGGCGTTCCCGGCGGCTGGGCGCTGCCTGATCCCGCTCGACGCCTTCTTCGAGTTCACCGACCCCGCCCCTGGCACGAAGCGCAAGACGAAGTGGCGCTTCACCGCCGCCGACGGCGGGCTGATCGGCGTCGCCGGGCTGTGGCGCGCGGGCGTCGTGCCGGGCGCGGGCGGGGGCGACA
>CAHJWT010000047.1 GCA_903643075.1 Sphingomonadaceae bacterium
TGAGCGTCGCGACCGCGCCCTGGACGTCGCCCGCCGCCGCCTGCCGCCACGCCGTCAGCCGCAGCGCGGCGACCTCGGCGGCAGGGTCGGCATCCCGGTTCGGCAAGGTCGCCATGCGCAATACTCGACTGATCCGCTACCGGTACGCGGCGACGCGGCTCCTCCCCCCGCCCGGCGCGCCGTAGCGGGAACATGGTTAATCAACCGGCGGAATGCGCACTGGGTGCCCGACCGCCGCGACGAACCGTGGGGTTGGCGCGGCGGCCGACGGCGGTGTGCGCGGACTTGCCGGCGGCCGATCCCCCCTCCTATGACGGGACGATGACCGACCTCGCCGCGCTCGCCGCCGCTTATGCCGCGCTCCGTCCCGATCCCGCCATGCCCGCGCAGCGCGTCGCCTTCGGCACCTCGGGCCACCGTGGCTCGGCGCTCGATACCGCGTTCAACGAGGTCCACATCCTCGCCGTCACCCAGGCGGTGTGCGACTGGCGCGCGGCGCACGGCGTCGACGGACCGCTGTTCCTCGGCCGCGACACCCATGCCCTGTCCGAGCCGGCGTGGCTGACCGCGCGCGAGGTCCTCGCCGGGAACGGCGTCGCGGCGATGATCGACGCCGCTGGCGGCTTCACCCCGACGCCGGTGATCAGCCACGCGATCGTCGCCCACAACCGCGGGCGGCGCGATCATCTCGCCGACGGCATCGTCGTCACCCCGTCGCACAACCCGCCGCGCGACGGCGGCTTCAAGTACAACGGCCCCGACGGCGGCCCCGCCGACACCGGCATCACCGGCTGGATCGAGGCGCGCGCCAATATGCTGATCGAGGGCGGGCTTGCCGGCGTCCGCCGCGCCGCGCCGGGGGGCACGCCGCACGATTATGTCGGCACCTACGTCGCCGATCTCGCCGCCGCGGTCGACATGGACGTAATCGCGGCCGCGGGTCTCCAGATCGGCGTCGATCCGCTCGGCGGGGCGGGGGTCGGCTACTGGGGGCCGATCGCCGACCGCTACGGCCTCGATCTGACCGTGGTCAACGACGTCGTCGATCCGGCGTTCGCGTTCATGCCGCCCGACTGGGACGGCAAGATCCGGATGGACCCGTCGTCGCCCGCCGCGATGGCCGGGCTGCTGGCGATGAAGGACCGCTTCGACCTCGGCTTCGCCAACGACCCCGACGCCGACCGCCATGGCATCGTCACCCCCGCCGGGCTGATGAACCCGAACCACTATCTAGCGAGCGCGGTCGACTATCTCCTCGGCAGCCGCCCCGACTGGCCGGGCCGCAGCGCGATCGGCAAGACCGCGGTGACGAGCGCGATGATCGACCGCGTCGCCGCCGCCCACGGCCGCGCCGTGTTCGAGACGCCGGTCGGCTTGAAGTGGTTCGTCGCCGGGCTGAGCGCCGGCGACTTGTGCTTCGCCGGCGAGGAGAGCGCGGGGGCGACCTTCGTCCGCCGCGACGGCACGGTGTGGACGACCGACAAGGACGGCCTCCTCCTCGGTCTCCTCGCCGCCGAGATGACGGCGCGGAGCGGCGACGACCCGCACGTCCGCTACCGCCGCCTGACCGCGTCCCTCGGCGAGCCGTTCTACGCGCGGACCGACGCGCCGGCGACGGCGGCGCAGAAGGCGGCGTTCAAGGCGCTCGACCCGGCGACGATGCCGGCGACGCTCGCCGGCGATCCGGTGACGCGCGTCGAAACCTGCGCCCGCGGCAACGACGCGCCGCTCGGCGGGGTCAAGGTGTCGACCGCCAACGGCTGGTTCGCAGCGCGGCCGTCAGGAACCGAGGACGTGACCAAGGTCTACGCGGAGAGCTTCGTCGGCCCGGACCATCTCGCGGCGATCCAGGCCGACGCGCAGGCGGTGCTGGCACGGCTGACCGAGCGCTGACGGCTGGCGCTTCCCCGCGCCGCTGTTAAGTTACGTATAAAGCGGGGGGACACGCGAATGCGCATCGGGTTGATGGTGACATTGCTGGCCGCGGGCGCAACGCCGGCGGCAGCCGACGACCTCGCCGCGCGCTTCGCGACGCGGCCGACCGCGATCTCGGTCGCACTGTCGCCCGACGGCGACAAGGTCGCCTACATCGGCGCGTACAAGACCGGCGGCTACGCGGTGTCGGTCGCCGACCTCAGGACCGGCGACACCCGCGCGATCCTCGCCGGGTCCAACCTCGACGTCGTCCCGCGGCGGTGCTTCTTCAAGACCGAGATGCGGCTGATCTGCACGCTCTACGGCCTGTTCAAGACGGTCGATTACGCCAAGACGTCGAACTTCGCGCGGGTGATGGCGATCGACGCCGACGGCGGCAACCGCAAGCTCCTGGGCGAAGGCGTCGGCGGCGGCCGCTTCGCTTCGGGCGTGCTCGACCACCTGCCCGACGATCCCGACCATATCCTGATGGAGACCGACCAGGGCGTCTCGCGCGTCGAGATCACCCGCGGGACGCGCCAGGCGGTCGAGACGATGACCGCGTCGACGCGGCTGTACGCGACCGACGGCCGCGGCGTCGTCCGCCTGCGCGGGACCGGCACTGCCGACGCCGACGGCGTCGTCAAGGACCTCATCGCCTACAGCGTCCGCCCGCCCGGCAGCCGCGAGTGGAAGCCGATGCTGCGCGCCGCGCTGAGCGACGAGCGCGCGATCGAGTTCGCCGGCTTCGACGCCGACGGCAGCCACCTCTACGAGCTCGCGCCGCTCGACGGGCGGACGGCGCTCTTCCTCATGCCGGCCGACGGCACGACGACGCGGACGCTCGTCTATGCCAACCCGACGGTCGACGTCGACGGCGTGCGGCGGATCGGCAAGTACCGCCGGCCGGTCGGCGCGACCTTCACCGTCGACCGCGACGAGGTCCATTATTTCGATCCGGCGCTCGGCAAGCTCGCCGCGCAGCTGACCAAGGCGCTGCCCGGCCATCCCGACATCGACATCCGCGACGAGAGCTGGGACGGGACGAAGGTCCTGATCTACGCCGACAAGGGGGGTCAGCCAGGGCAGTATTATCTCTACGACACGGCGACGCGGAAGCTCGGCGGTTTGTTCGGGGCCTATCCGGGGCTCGACGGGGTCGCGATGGGCGACGTGCGCGCAGTCACCTACGCCGCGGCCGACGGGACGAAGATCCCCGGCTACCTGACCCTGCCGCCGGGAAAGTCCGATGCACGCGGCCTGCCGGCGCTGCTGATGCCGCACGGCGGGCCGACGGCGCGCGACACCGTCGGCTTCGATTTCCTCGCGCAGTTCTTCGCCGCCGAGGGTTTCGCCGTCCTCCAGCCGGAGTTCCGCGGCTCGTCGGGGTATGGCGAGAGCTTCTCGGCCGGCAACGCCTTCCATTCGTGGCGGTTGGCGATGGGCGACGTCAACGACGGCGCGCGCTGGCTGGTGACGCAGGGGGTCGACCCGAACAAGCTGGCGATCTTCGGCTGGAGCTACGGCGGTTATGCCGCGCTCCAGGCGAACGTCGTCGACCCCGGCCTCTACCGCGCCGCCGTCGCCGTCGCCCCGGTGACCGACCTCGAGTTGCTCCGCAGCGAATACAGCCGCTTCATCAACTTCAAGCTGGTCGACGCGCAGATCGGCACGCCCGACAACGCCCGCGCCGGCTCGCCGGCGAAGAACGCCGCGCGGATCACCGCGCCGGTGATGATCTTCCACGGCGACCACGACCTCAACGTCGACATCGAACAGTCGCGGAGTATGGTCGGCGCGCTCAAGGCGGCGGGCAAGCGCGTCGAGTTCGTTCAGTACCGGAACCTCGACCACCAGCTCGACGACAGCGAGACGCGCCGCGACCTGCTGGCCAAGAGCGCGGCGTTCCTGAGGGCGGCGATCGATTAGGCCGCAAGAAACGCGGCGATCGCGCGGCCGAGGTCGGGCCTGGTCACCGAGCTCATGTGGGTGCCCGGGATCGCGGCGTAGCGCGCGTCGGGCAGGGCTGCGGCGAGGTCGGTGGCCAAACCGTTGTCGGCGTCGTCGACGCCGCAGACGACGAGCGTCGGGGGCGTCACCGCGGAGAGGTCGGCGAGGCTCATCTCGACCTGCGAGCGGAGGACGTGGGCGACCGCCGCGCCGTCGACATTCGTCGTCCGCATGAACTGGACCGCCGTCCAGCCCGGCGAGCCGCGTGGAAAGCTGTCGGGTTCGGCGATGACGTGCAGGAACCAGCCGGTGCGGCGGTTGACCTCGACCAGCCCGGCCAGCCCCATGCCGGCGAGCACGACCCGGCGCGGGATCATGCCGCGGGCGAGGCAGCGTACCGTCGTCCGGCTCCCGAGCGAATAGCCGCCGAGGTCGTAGTCGGTAAGTCCGAGGTGCGCGACGAGCGCGGCGACGTCCCGCGCGAGCACATCGTGCGGATAGGCGGCGACGTCGTGCGGGTGCGCGCTGGCGCCGTGGCCGCGCAGGTCGGGGAGGATGACGCGGAAACCGGCGGCGGCGATCGCGGCGGCGGTGCCGAACTTGATCCAGTTGATGTTCGCGTCGCTGAACAGGCCGTGGAGGAGGATGACGGGGCGGCCTGCGCCGACCTCGCGGAAGGCGAGCGGCTGGCCGTCGAACGAGGGGAAAATTGTCGGGGTCAAGCCCTGGGCCGCTCGACCGCCGCCCACCGCGCAACCAGCGGTGCATAGTCGTCGCACCGCGTCGTGGGCAGATCGTCGGGGGCGATCCATCCCGGCACCCGCGTCTCGATACCGAAGTGGCTCGTCAACTGGACCGCGCCGGGATCGTCGAGCGATCCGACCGTCAGGTCCATCTTGGCGCTGTCGGGATAGTCGAAGGTCAACGGGGTGCCACACGCAGCGCAGAAGCCGCGACGGCCGAATGGCGACGACATGAAATAGGTCGGCGCTCCCGAGGTCCACGTCACATCGCGTTTGGCCACGTTGACCAACGCGGCGGCGACCGAGCCGACCGCGCGCTGGCACATCCGGCAGTGACACCAATAGCCATCGGTGCCGACACCGGTCGCGGCGTAGCGAACCGCGCCGCACTGGCAGCCACCGGTCAGCGTCGTCATGCGTCCGCTGCCACGACCAATCGCCGCGACGTGTCGGCGATGTCCGCGGCGGTCAAGGGTACATAAATTTCGCCCGCACCTTCGATGAGGACGCGCCGCATCAGCTCTTCACCCGTCGTATCGCCTGCCGCCGCCGCGACCGCGTCGGCGTCGATCAGTTCGTCCGGAAGGTCGAGAAGCAGATCGACGGCCATGTCGCGACAGTGCCTCGAAACTCCGTGGCGGCCAAGACGAGATCAACCGAACGGCCGTCGGCCATGCGCTCCGCGCCCGGCGGCGGATATGGTTCAGAACGGCGCGCTCGACCGCCGCACGGATACGGCGCCGGCGATCGCCGGGCAGCGACGGGATTTCACGCCGCTTTCTTCAGGTGCCGCCGGCCGAGCAGCTCGGCGATCTGGACCGCGTTGAGCGCCGCGCCCTTGCGCAGGTTGTCGCTGACGCACCACAGCAGCAGGCCGTGCGGCACGGTCGGGTCGGCGCGGACGCGGCTGACGTAGGTCGCGTATTCGCCGACGGCTTCGAGCGGGGTGACGTAGCCGCCGTCCTCGCGCTTGTCGACGAGCATCAAGCCCGGCGCCTCGCGGAGCAGCGACCGCGCCGTCTCGACCGACAGCGGCCGTTCGAACTCGACCGCGATTGCCTCGGAGTGGCCGACGAATACGGGCACGCGGACGCAGGTCGCGACGACGCGGACCTCGGGGCCCATGATCTTGACCGTCTCGGCCGCCATCTTCCACTCCTCGCGGGTGAAGCCGTCGGCCATGAAGCTGTCGATGTGCGGGATGACGTTGAACGCGATCTGCTTGGTGAACTTCGACGCTTCCTTGGGGTCGCCGACGAACACCGCGCGGCTCTGCTCGAACAGCTCGTCCATCCCCGCTTTCCCCGCGCCGCTGACCGACTGGTAGGTCGCGACGACGACACGCTTGATCGTCGCGGCGTCGTGGAGCGGCTTCAGCGCGACGACCATCTGCGCGGTCGAGCAGTTGGGGTTGGCGATGATGCCGCGCTTGGCATAACCGTCGATCGCGTGCGGATTGACCTCGGGCACGATCAGCGGGACGTCGCGCTCCATGCGGAACAGCGACGAGTTGTCGATGACGACCGCGCCGGCCTTGGCCGCGATCGGCGCATAGCGCTTCGACACCTCCGACCCGGCGGCGAACAGCGCGATGTCGGTGCCGGTGAAGTCGAAATGCTCGAGGTTCTGGACCTTGAGCGTCTGCCCGTCCTCGCCGAAGTCGATGATGTCGCCCTGGCTGCGCGCGCTGGCGAGGGCGCTGACGATGCCGACGGGAAACTGGCGCTCGGCGAGGATGTTGAGCATCTCGCGCCCGACGCTCCCGGTCGCGCCGACGACGGCAACGTTGTAGGCCATGATCTTCTCCTGTGGCGCGCGGGATTAGCCGCGCGCGGGGCGGGGGGCAACGCCCTTGATCGACGGACGGCTTTTGATTGGCCGCGGCGGCGCGAGCGGTTAGGCGAGCGCATGATCGACGCACTCGACCTCGCCTGCCGGCTGATCGCCTGCCCCAGCGTTACCCCGGCCGACGCCGGCGCGCAGGACGTGCTTGCCGAAGCGCTCGCGGGAATCGGCTTCGCGGTCCACCGTCCAACCTTTGGCGAGCCCCCCGACGGGCCGGTCGCCAATCTCTTCGCGACGATCGGTAACGGCGCGCCGCATTTCGCCTTTGCGGGACACACCGACGTCGTCCCGCCGGGAGAGGGGTGGGACGCGTTCGCGCCGCGGATCGACGACGGCTGGCTGGTCGGGCGCGGCGCGGCCGACATGAAGGGGGCGATCGCCGCCTTCGTCGCGGCGGCCGAGCGCGTCGTGCGCGGCGGCTTCGCCGGAACGCTGAGCCTGATCATAACCGGCGACGAGGAAGGGCCGGCGACCTTCGGCACCGCGCCGCTGCTCGACTGGATGGCGGCGCGCGGGCACCGCCCCGATCTGTGCGTCGTCGGCGAGCCGACCTCGGCGACGGTGGTCGGCGACACGGTCAAGATCGGCCGGCGCGGGTCGCTCAACGCGTGGATCGAGGTCCCCGGCACGCAGGGCCACGTCGCCTATCCCGACCGCGCCGACAACCCCGTCACGCGCCTCGTCCGGGTGCTCGCGCGGCTTAAGGATCGCGTCTTCGACGCCGGCAGCGAGTGGTTCCAGCCTTCGAACCTCGAAGTGACCGACATCGCCGTCGGCAATCCCGCCGCAAACGTCATTCCTGCGAAGGCGTCGGCGCGGGTCAACATCCGCTTCAACGACCGCCAGCGCGGGGCCGACCTCGAAGCGTGGCTGCGCGAGGTCATCGCGGCCGAAGCGCCGGCGGCGACCATCGCGGTCCGCATCTCGGGCGAGGCGTTCCTGACCGAGCCCGGCACCCTGTCGGCGACCGTCGCCGCCGCCGTCCGCGCCGTCACCGGCCGCGATCCTGACCTGTCGACGACCGGCGGCACGTCGGACGCACGCTTCATCCGCGCCGTCTGCCCGGTCGTCGAGCTCGGCCTCGTCGGCGCGACGATGCATCAGGTCGGCGAGGCGGTGCGCGTCGACGACCTCGCGACGCTGACCGATATCTACATCGAAGTCTTGACACGGGTTTTTAACTTGGTGTCAACCAGTCGAGCGTAAGTTACGCTCAACGACAACTGGGGAGACGACAGATGGCGACAAGGCACGTTGGTCAGATCACGGCGATCCACAAGAACGACGTCGAGTGGATCATCTCGCTGTGGCTGGCGATCCATGGCGGCGATCCTGCGCCCGAAAAGATCAGCCAGGCGGCGCTCGACATCATCCGCGGCGTGTCGGCGCACCTGCCGGCGGCGCAGGCGAAGGCGGTCGCCGCCGCCATCCACTAGGTTGCGACTAGCTGCCGGTCGGTTCCCGCGTCGGCCGGCAGTTCGCCCTCCCACGCCGCGACGACGGCCGCCGCGACGGCGTTGCCGATGACGTTGGTCGCGCTGCGGCCCATGTCTAGGAAGTGGTCGACGGCGAGGATCAGGAGCAGCCCGGCCTGGGGGATGTCGAAGAACGGCAGCGTCGCGGCGATGACGACGAGGCCCGCGCGCGGCACCCCGGCGATCCCCTTCGACGTGACGAACAGCAGGAGGAGCATCGACGTCTGCGCCGCGAGGCTCAGGTGGATGCCGTACGCCTGGGCGATGAACAGCGACGCGAAGGCGCAGTACATCATCGACCCGTCGAGGTTGAACGAATAGCCGAGCGGCAGGACGAAGGCGGCGATGCGGTTGGGGATGCCGTAGTCCTCGAGCGCCTCGAGCAGCTTGGGGTAGCTCGCCTCGCTCGATGCGGTGGCGAAGGTGATCAGGAACGGCTCGCGGATCGACGACAGCAGGCGGCGGATCCGGCGCGGCCCGATTACCGCCGCGCCCGCGCCGAGGAGCAGCGCCCACAGGATCGCCAGCGCGAGGTAGAAGCCGCCCATGAACTTGCCGAAGGTGATCACGATCGCCAGCCCCTCGGTCGCGATCGCCCCGGCGACGGCGGCGAAGACGGCAAACGGCGCGACATACATGACGTAGCCGGTCACCTTGAGCATGACCTGCGCGACCGCTTCCAACCCGCGGACGAGCGGCGCGCCGGCCGCGCCAACGTTGATCAGCCCGACCCCGGCGAAGACCGCGAAGACGACGATCTGGAGGACCTCGTTCTTCGCCATCGCGTCGATGATCGACGCCGGGATCAGGTGGGTGACGAAGTCCTTGAGGTTGAACGCGGTCTTCGCCACGCCGGTCGCCGCGTCGGCGGGGGGCAGCGCGAGGCCGACGCCGGCTCCGGGCTGGAGCAGGTTGACGAGGCCCGCGCCGAGGCTGAGCGAGACCAGGCTCGCGACGATGAACCAGCCGAGCGTGCGCCCGAACATCCGGCCGAGGCTCGCGCCGCCGTCGCGCGCGCCCATGTGGGCGATGCCGACGGTCAGCGTCGACAGGACGAGCGGCGCGATGATCATCTTGATCAGGCGCAGGAAGACGTCGGTGACGATACCGAGGTTCGCCGCGATCGCCTTTGCCGCGGGCGGGGCATAGGCGGCGTGGAGCCACGCGCCGACCACCAGTCCGAGCGCGAGCGCGACGACGATGAAGGTGGTCAGGCGCGTACTCGACATGGTCTCCCCGGCGGCGTGGTGGGGGAGAGCGGCGGTCGGGTCAAGCGGGCGGCGGGCGAGCCTATTTGAACGGCGGCTGCGGCTTGCCTTCGCTGGCGATCTTCCACACCTTGCCGAACCATGTCTTGCGGTCGGCGAAGCCGTTCAGGCCGCCGTTGATCTTCTTGGTGATCGTCTTGATGTCGTTGGCGTCGGCGGCGGGGTTGAGCTTGCCGTCGTTCCATTCGTGGAGCGCCGGCAGGAAGATGTGCGCGGCGTCGACGATCAGCGCGGGGTTGGCCTCGAGGTCGACGCCGATCCGCTTGCCCATCGCGCGATAGGCGGTGCGGCCGGTCGTCTGGAGCGCCCCGCCGCCGCGGTACTTGAAGGCGTCGCCGAGGTCGGTGTTGCCGAGCTCCTTCGCCTTCTTCGGGTTGCCGTGGCCGTAGACGCGTTCGGCGAGCGCGACGGGGTTGTGGAGCAGCCCGGGGACCTCGGCGGCGGTGATCGCGGCCGAATGGTTGCCGACGCCGAAAATCTGCAGCAGCCGCGCCGCCGTCGCGTAACTGAGGTTCTCGAACAGGACCTGGCCAGCCCCGGTCTCGGTCAGCACCTGGGCGAGGAAGCCGGCGATGCGCAGCGGCCCGGTGATGCCGAACTGGGTGATCGTCGCATCGCTGAGCTTGAGGCCCGACGTGTAGTTGTCCTTCGCATGCGGCGCGACGTCGGCGAAGATGGCGGCGATCGTCTCCATCACGCGTCCTCGAACAGACGCATCCGCGGCCGCGCCAGCAGGACGTGCGGCTGGAGGCAGTCGGGCAGCGGTTTCGGCCCCGGGGTGGGCGGTCGCCCGCGATCGTCGTCGCCGCCGCGCCGGCCGCGGCGCAGCGCGACGATCTCGTAGACCGCCACCGCCATCGGCGCGCCGAAGCTCAGCGCGCCGCTCAAGAACACGAAGGTCGCCGAGGTCATCGGTACCGCTCCCGCCGAGTCGCTGGCGACAGGCTAATCCTCCGCGGTGCTCCGGTGAAGCCCCCGCGTCACGGGGTGTTCAGGAAGCCGGTCACGGCCGCGTCGAACGCCGCCGGATCCTGCAGCATCGCGAAATGGCTGAGGCCGGGGAGGATGACCAGCTTCGCGCCGGGGATCGTCCGGGCGAGATAGGCAGTGTGCGCCGGTTCGATCGCCTCGTCGTGGTCGCCGTCGACGATCGTGACGGGCACGGCGATGCGGGCGAGGTCGGCGGCGGTATAGTTCGGCTCGACCGTCCACATATGTTCGATCGCGGCGCGGAACGCGGGATAGCCGCCCGGCGTCGGCGAGATCGCGTCGTATTCGCCCTGCCCACGCGCGGCGAAGCGGCCGAACACCGGCGTCTGCATCGTGTCGGGCCTGACCCCGCTCGGGTCCATGTTGGCGGCGAAGGCGAACACCCGCTGGGTGCGCGCGGGATATTTCAGCGCCATGACGAGGCCAACGATTGCGCCGTCGCTCCACCCGACGATCGCGGCCCGAGGCACATGGATCGCGTCCATCACGGCGACGACGTCGCTCGCCATCAGCTCGTAGGTATAGGGCCGGTCGTCCCGCGTACTGCGGCCGTGGCCCCGGCTGTCGATGACGATCACGCGGTGAGAGGGGCTGAGCGCCGCGACCTGGTTCGACCAATAATTGCTGTTGGCCAGGCCGCCGTGGAGGAGGACGACCGGCGGACCGCTGCCGAAAGTCCCATACCACAGTTTCGCGCCGTCGTGGGCGACGGTACCGGTCGACGCCGACGGCGGCAGCGGCGGCGGCACGGGGAGGGTGCGCCACAGCTCGGCGGCGACGACGGGAAGGGCGACGAGCGCGACCAGCGCCGCGACGAGCAGCCGGCGGATCATGCCATCAGTTCACCGAGGGTGGCGTGAAAGCGCGCGATGCCCTGTTCGAGGCCGCCGAGGAGGACGTGGTCGACCGCGCCCGACGCCAGTCCTTGCTGACCGAGCGCGGCGGCGCGAAAATCCTCGCCGGCGAAGACGCCGCCGTCGAGGAGGTCCCACGACCGCTGCCAGTGAGCCTCGGCCTTCGGCGTCAGCGGGGCTGCCGGGATCAGCATGAAGTCCTCGACCCACGTCTCGTCGACGCTGCGCGGCATCAGTGTCATGACGTTGATATAGTCGGGCGACGCGACGATCACCGTGCCGGGCACCAGCTGATAGGCGAAGGTGACGGTGCGGCGGAGCGCGGTCCAGTCGCTCCAGTCGACGCCGTCGAGCTTCTCGGCGCGGCCGACCGCCGAGCGCGCGTGCGGGCCGATCGTGTCGCCGGTGGTGACGCCGTCCTGGAACATGCCGCCGATCGTCGCCGCGTGGAGGCGCTGGACGTGGTAGCTTTCGAGGAAGGCGTCCATGATCAGCTTCCAGTTCGCACGCACGACGTGGGTGCGGCGGCGGTAGAGATGCTGGTCGGCGAAACCCAAGGCGTCGAAGTCGGCGGCGAGCGGCCCGGCGGCGAGGTCGAAATCGTAGCGGTGATCGCGCTCGAGCCCGACCCAGATCAACCCACCCGCCTCGCGGCCGGGCAGTTCGACGAGGCCGCGCTCGGCCTTGTCCATGCCGGCGCCATCCGGACCAGCAAACGTCTCGGGCCGTGGCACCCCGGCGAGCCGGCCGTCGAGGGCATAGCTCCACGCATGATACGGGCAGACGAGGCGCGGCGTCGCCGTGACCGCGTCGCCCTCGACGAGCCGCGTGCCGCGATGGCGACAGACGTTGAGGAGGACGCGCAGGGTGCCGCGCGCGTCGCGGGCGAGGAGGAGGGGGACGCCGAAGCCGTCGTGGGTCACGCTCTCGCCCTTCGCGAGCAGCGCCGACGGCGCGACGACGACGGGCAGGCGGCGGAGGGCGGCCTGCTCGGCGGTGAAATGGGCGGGATCAGTGTAGACCGCGGCGGGAATGCGCGCGGTCGCCGCCGGCGCGGGCTGGCCGGCAGCGGCGGGGATCGCCGCGGCAAGCGCGAGCTGCCCGGCGGTCGGCGTACGGAAAGGGACGTGGACGTCCATCGCCCGAGCTTACGCCGGTCGAAAGCTCATTGCGAGGCCCGCGCCGCCTCGATCGGTACGACGTCGACGACGGTATCGCCGCGGACGAAGACGTAGTCGTTGTAGCGGTCGACCGTCGGGTCGCAGTGCGGCACGGCGAAGTCGACCCGCTCGCCGAGCGCGACCGCGCCGCCATCGGTTGGCCGGGCGACGCCGCCGTGTTCGTCGCCGAACCAGAAATAAGGGCTGGCGGCGAAGCGCGGCGTCACCGCGCGCGGTACCGGGCCATCGGTCGCGAACGCCTTGAGCCCGGCGTCGACCGTGACCCACGCCGAACGGTTGGCGCTGATCACGCTCGCCGCGACAAGCAGGCTGGTCGCGAAGGCGCCATCGGGGTCGTCGCCGAGGGCGGCGCGATAATCGACGTCCATGAACACGTAGCTGCCGGGCTGGACCTCGGTCAGGACGCCGTCGGCGACGTCGGCGGCGAAGCTCCCCGTACCGCCGCCGGTGACGCGGTCGACGGCGTGGCCGGCGGCGCGGACGGCGTCGACCGCGGCCCGCAGC
>CAHJWT010000048.1 GCA_903643075.1 Sphingomonadaceae bacterium
CACTGCTCGCGGCGCGGGTCGTCGGCGCGACGCCGGCCGAGCTCGCGCGCGCGCGCGACGATCTCGCCGCCTATCTCGGCGGCACTGCCAACGCACCCGGCGACTGGCCCGGGCTCGACGTGTTCGACCTCGCTCGCCCGCACAAGGCGCGGCATGGGTCGATCCTGCTTGCCTTCCAGGCGGCGGCCGACGCGGCGGCGCGAGCCGAGGCGCTGGCCCCGGCGTGAGCCACGTCGCCGCGCCGCTGCTCGATGCGGTCATCTATTTCGCCGCCGTCGTCGTCCTCGTCCCCCTGTTCGCGCGACTGAAGCTCGGCGCGGTCCTCGGCTATCTCGCCGCGGGCGTCGTGATCGGACCGGGTGTCCTTGGCCTCGTCGCCGACACGGCGGGCATCAGCGGGCTCGCCGAGTTCGGCATCGTCCTCCTGCTGTTCGTCATCGGCCTCGAACTGAAGCCGTCGCGGCTGTGGAGCCTGCGCCGCGATATCTTCGGGCTCGGCACGCTCCAGGTCGTGCTGTGCGGCCTAGCGTTGACCGGCGTTCTCCTCGCGGCGACCGGGCTCAGCTGGCAGGCGGCGCTCGTCGTCGGGCTGCCGCTGGCGCTGTCGTCGACCGCGCTGGTCATGCAGCTCCTCGCCGAGCGCGAGCTGACGACGACGCCGTTCGGCGAGCGGGTGTTCGCGATCCTGCTGTTCCAGGACCTCGCCATCGTTCCCCTCCTGACGATCGTCGCGGCGTTGTCGCGGGTGCCCGACGCCGCGGCGCGCCCCGGGTGGCAGCAGGCGGCGCTGACCATCGCCGCGATCGCCGTCCTCGTCGCGGCGGGGCGTTTCCTGCTCAACCCGCTGTTCCGCCTGATCGGCCGCCTCGGCGTCCGCGAGGCGTTCGCCGCCGCCGCGCTGCTTACCGTCCTCGGCGCGGCGCTGCTGATGGCGAGCCTCGGGCTGTCGATGGCGCTCGGGGCGTTCGTCGCCGGGGTGATGCTGTCGGAATCGCCGTACCGTCATGCGCTCGAGGCCGACATCGAGCCGTTCCGCGGACTTCTTCTCGGCCTGTTCTTCGTCTCGGTCGGGATGACGCTCGACCTCCATGTCGTCCGTGACCAGTGGGTCATGGTCGTCGTCCTCGTCGCGGCGGTGATGGCGACCAAGACGGCGGTGATCGGCGGCCTCGCCCGGCTGTTCGGCACGACGACGCTCCGCGCCTTCCAGATGGGGCTGCTGCTGGCACAGGGCGGCGAGTTCGGCTTCGTCCTGTTCGCCGCCGGGACGCGCGGCCTCCTCCTCGATGCGGCGGCCGCCAACCTGTTCGGCGCGGTGGTTACGGTGTCGATGCTGCTGACGCCGTTCGCGGCGCGTTTCGCGGCGCACTTCAATCCCAAGCCGGTCGAGCGGACCGATCTCGATGGCCCCGACGCCGTCGTCCGCGGCGAGGTGCCGTGCCGCGTCGTCCTCGTCGGCGCGGGCCGCTTCGGCCAGGGCGTCGCGCAGATGCTCCTCGCCCGCGGCGTCGAGGTCGTCGCGGTCGACATCGATCCCGAGATCATCGACGTGTCGAACCTGTTCGGCAACCGCGTCTTCTTCGGCGACGGCCGGCGGGTCGACATCCTCCGCGCGGCGGGCGCCGAGGGGGCGCAGCTCCTCGTGCTCGCCAACGGCGGGTCGTGGCCGCCGGCCGACACCCTCGGCCCGATCCGCGACGCCTTCCCGCACCTGAAGATCCTCGCCCGCGCCTTCGACCGGCTGCATCACCTCGACCTGCTCCGCGCCGACGTCGACTATGCGCTGCGCGAGGTGTTCGACGGATCGATCGCGCTCGGCCGCGAGGCGCTGGCGCTGCTCGACACCCCGGCGGAGACGATCGTCGCGATCGAGGCCGAGTTCCGCCGCCGCGACGACGAGCGGCTGCAGGAGCAGCTGTGCAGCGGCGACCGCCTGTCGGGCCTCGACAAGCTGTTCCGCCCGGGCACGGTGTTCGTCCCCGACGCGCTCGGCGAAATCCCGTTCCAACTGTGACCGGCACGATGGAAACCGTTCACCCCTGACCGGCGCTACGGCACCGCGCGCCAGCGGGCGGGAAGGACGCCGTCGCGGCGGAAGCTCGCGATGAAGCGCAGCCGGTCGGCGTCGGCATCGGCCGTCGGCGCGACGGTCGCGCCGAACTCCTGCAGCGCGCCGTCGCTGCCGTAAGCCGGCCACGGCGGCAGGCCCGGCCCGTTGGGGTCGCCGCGCGTCGCGAAGTTGACCCAGTACGACATCATCGTGTTCGACAGCGCGCGGTCGGCGTCGCCCGGCGGGGCCGTGCTGCCGACGATGAATTGCGGCGTCAGCGTCCCGAAGACGAACGGCACTTCGGTGATGTGCGCGGCGACCGGGGTGTACGGCGAGGTGTGGGTGAAGCGATAGCCCCAGACGTGGCCCGGAACGCGCCGCTGCTGCAATTCCAGCCATTGCCACGTCTGCTCGGCGATGACGATATCGCCGGCAAAGCGCGCCGCCGACGCGTTGGCTTCGGCGTCGGTCGCCGCCGGATAGAGCGTCTGGAACTCGGCGATCCGGTCGGTTCCGAACATCGCGCTCGCCGCGGCGCGGAACTCGGCGGCGGTGGCGTGCGGCAAGCCGAGCCTGTCGAAGGGATAGCCCTCGGCAGCGTTCCACCCGGCCAGCAGCGGCACCGCCATCTGCCTGGCCGCGACGTAGCGCGCGGCGGGCACCGCTGGCACCACGTAGCCGTCGACGTTCGGCGAGAAGACGGTGACCATCGGATCCATCGTGAAATCCCACGGCGCGGCGGCATTGACCGCCTCGGCCGGCAGCGCGCGCAGGTCGGCGATCGATGCGGCGTGCATCCGCTTGGCGAAGGCGACCCCGCGCGCGTGCGCCTCGGCAAAGCTCTCGAGCGGCCCGTTCTTGCCGTCCCAGAACGCCCCGCTCTCACCGATCGCTTTGGCGAACAGTCCGTGCGCGAGCGGCGATGCCATCAGGATACCGAGCGCGTGCGCCCCGGCCGATTCGCCGAACAGTGTGACGTTGGCCGGATCGCCGCCGAACGCAGCGATGTTCGCCTTGACCCAGCGCAGCGCCGCGAGCTGGTCCTGGAGGCCATAATCACCCGATGGGCCCTCGCGGTCGAGGTCGGGGTGGGCGAGGAAGCCCATGACGCCGAGGCGGTAGTTGAAGGTGACGACGACCGCGCCCTTCGCCGCCAGCCGCGCGCCGTCGATCTGCGGGTTCGACCCCGCGCCGAACTGGAAGCCGCCGCCGTGGAGCCAGGCCATCACCGGCCGCTTCGCGCCGCTGCCGCTGGTCCACACGTTGAGCGTCAGGCAGTCCTCGCTCCGCGGCGGTCCGGGCTCGCGGTCGTTCCGCAGCGCCGACAGACACCGGTCGCCGAACCGGGTCGCGTCGCGCACTCCGGTCCATGCCGCGGCAGTCTGCGGCGCACGCCACCGCCGCTCGCCGGTCGGCGGCGCGGCGTAGGGAATGCCCTTGTACGCGACGATGCCGGGCACCACTGCCGGCGCGCCGCGTAGGTCGCCCCCGGCGACATGGACGATCGCCGGACTGGCCTCGATCGGCGCGGCCGCCCGCGTAGCCACCGCCAGCAGCCCCATCGCCAGCGCGGCGAGTCCGATGATCACCCCTCGTCGGGTCATCGCGAGTCAGCTCCGCTGTCCGTCCCGCGCCTAGTACCTGGCCGAGATGCGTACGCCATAGGTTCGTGGCGCGGTCGTCGTCGAGATCAGGAAGTTCTCGGTCGGGTGGAGCGACGAGTAGATCGGGATGCGGTCGCCTTCGATGTTGCGGATGAAGCCGGCGATCGACCAGCGCTCGCTCGCCGGGCCGAACTGGACCTGCGCGTTGGTCACCCAGTTCTCGCGGATGAGCTGCTGCGGCAGATAGGCGAAGCCGATGTAGCGGCTGCTCCGATGCTGGGTGTCGGCGGTCAGGACGAACTGGTAGTCGCCGAGCTTGATCGTCTGCTGGCCCGACAGGTTGATCGTCACCTTCGGCGAGTTGTACGACGGCAGGCCGCTGCAATCGATGAGGTACGGCGCAGCGAGCGCGGGGTTGAAGGCCACCTTGCATCCGGTCGTCGGCGCGGCACCGGGGCCCTGGTTGTACATGAAGTTCTTCTGCTTGGCGTCGAGATACTGGACGTCGGCCGAGATCAGCGTCGTCGGGGTGACGAGGAACTTGCCGTCGACCTCGGCCCCGTAGATCCGCGATGCGCCGACGTTCTGGGTGTAGTTGGCCGGCCGGCCGTTGAGGTCGAGCCCGACGTGGTTGACCTGCTGGTTGGTGTAATCCCAGTAGAAGCCCTCGACGTTGACCTGCAGCCGGTTGTTGAGGAAGCGGTTCTTCGCGCCGATCGTGTAGGCGGTGATGTATTCGGGCTGATACGTCAGGAACCCGGTCGCCGCCGAGAAGCCGCCCGAGCGATAGCCGCTCTCGACACTGCCGTAGAGCAGGCTGCGCGGGGCGAGGTCGAACTCGACCGCGCCGCGGTAGGTCGCGTGGTGGTTGTTGAGCGTGGTGTTGTACGCCGTGTCGGTCCTGACCGAGATCGCCCCGGTCGGCACCCCGTTGACGATGATCGGCAGCGGCGGGCCGTTGGGGATCGTCGTGAAGGCGTAGGGGATGTCGGCGGGCGTGACGAACAGCGGCACCGTCGGCGCGTTCGGGCACGCCGGCAGCCGCGTGACCGGGTTGGTCACGAGACAGGCGATCGCCGCGCCGAGCTGCTGGGTGACGAACGCCTTGTCGTCCTGGGTGTAGCGGCCGCCGGCGATCAGCCGCAGGCGATCGTTGGCGAGGTTTAGGGTGATCCGGCCGAACCCGGCGTAGGACTTGGTGCTGAAGGTCGGCGTGATGTAGTTGCCGGTGTTGCTGATGGTCAGCGACGTCCGCTCGTGGATCCGCTCGTCGAAGTAATAGCCGCCGATGGTATAGTCGAACGGCCCGATGCGGTTGCCGGCGAAGCGCGCCTCGAGGCTGTACTGGTTGTCGTCCTCGTCGTTACGATAAAGGAAGGCCCCGGCGTCGCCGAGCGAATGCAGCTTGGAGTCGCGCCACGCCGGGATGACGGTCAGCGTCCCCGCGCCGGTCTTCCAGTCGATCTCGGCGTTGACCCCGTAATAGCTGTTGTTCTGGAATGGATAGGGAGCCAGCGGCGGCAAATGGTTGCCGAGCGGAAAATACGGCACCGACACGCGGTAGGCCTGCGCCGCCGCCGTGTTGACGCCAGTGCCGAGCGGGAAGCCCGACGGAACGAAGTTGGCGACGCTGCCGAAGTACAGGCCCTGATAGTCGATGCCGAAGCCGGCGCCGCCGTCGTGGGCATAATCGGCCGCGACGCGGACCGTAAGGTCGGGGGTCAGCTCGGCCTTCAATTGGGCGCGGACGCCGTAGGTGTCCTGGTCGGACGTGCCGTCGGACAGGTAGCCGTCGTGGCTCTGCCGCGTCGCCGACACGCGGAAAGCGCCGGTCTCGCCGATCGGCAGGTTGATCGCCCCCTCGGCGTTGACCGTATTGTAGTTGCCGACGGTGACCGAGGCGTAGCCGGCGAGCTGGCCGAGCTTCGGCTGCGCGGGGAGGACGTTGATCGCGCCGCCGGTCGCGTTGCGGCCGTAGAGAATGCCCTGCGGTCCCTTGAGCACCTCGACGCGGTCGAGGTCGTAGAACACGCCGTTGGTCGACGTCGGCCGGCCGACGTAGACGCCGTCGTAGTTGAACGCGACTGCCGGGTCGCTCGACGGCACGACGGTGAAGTTGCCGACGCCGCGGATGAAGATGAGGTTGCCGTTCGCCGTCGGCTCGATCGACAGCGCCGGGGCGAGGTTGTTGAGCCGGTCGGCCTGCGTCACGCCCGACTGGAGCAGCGCCGTTCCCTGGAGGACGTTGAGCGGGATGCCGGCGCGCTGCGAGCTTTCGACCCGGCGCTGCGCGGTGACGACGATGTCGCCGAGGCCGCTCGCGTCGGGCGCGGCGGCGGGCTCGGACGACGGCGCGGGGTTGACCGTCGTCTGGACCTGCGCCGCGGCGACGCCCGGCAGCAGCGCGGCGAGCGCGACGGTGATCAGGAATTGATGGCGCATGGCGGGCTCCCCTAAAATCTTTTTTCCTTATGCTTCGCCTATCGCGCCGCCGTGCGCGTGTAACGATAGTTTTTGGCGTCAGCCGATGCCGAGCCACTATCGGCGGCATGAACACTGCGCGCCGCCTCCCGCTAGCGGGAGGATCATCTACGCCCAGCGCGGCAACAGGCTCGCCACCGTTCTTCGACCGATCTGCGCCCGAGCCGCCCGATCAAGTTTCGTCGCGGCGAAACCGTCGGTCGCGTGGTCGAGGGGGAAGATCGGATAGTCGCTGCCGAACAGCAGGTGATCATCGCGGACGAGGGTCCGGACCGCGCCGAAGTTCGGTTCGGCATAGGCCTGCGCCCCCTCGAAGTAGAGCCGGCCGAACTCGGCGTCGATGCCGTCGGGGAACAGCGACTTCAGACCCGCGTCGCCGACCGCCGGCCATGCGGCGAGGCCCTTGATCCGCTCGATCAGCAGCGGCATCACCCCGCCGCCGTGGGCGAAGATCCAGCGGATGCGCGGGTAGTTGCGGAGGGTTCCCGACACCATCAGGCTCATGATCGTCCGCGCGGTGTTGATCGGCCACTCCATCCACGACCCGTCCATGATCGGCGCGTTGTACGTCATCTTGGCCGGGGTGCAGCACGCCGCGTCGTGGGGGTGGACGAAGACGACCGCGCTGCGGCGGTCGAGCTTGGCGTGGACGGGCGCGAACGTCGGATCGCCGAGCCAAGCGTCGCCGTAGCTCGTCGCGACGCCGAAACCGTCGGCGTGGAGGACGTCGAGCGCATAGTCGATCTCGGCGAGCGTCGCGTCGACGAACGGCAGCGGCAGCGACGCGAACAGTCCGAAGCGGCGCGGCCAGTCACGCATCAGCCCGGCCCCGAACTCGTTCCACTTGCGCGCCGTCGCCGCCTTCGCCGCCGCGTCGCCCGACAGGACCGGCCCGGGATAGCCGATCCCGGCGGCGACGCCGCAGCGGTCCATGTCGGCGACCGCGCCCGCCGGCGACCACGCCGCCATCAGCTTAGCCAGCCCCTCGGGTGCGCCGGGCGGGCGGATGTGATGGTGGACGTCGATCAGGCCGGGAGCCGACGTCGCGCTCACCGGGAAGGTGCCGAACACGAGGCTCGCTCCGGCAAGACCGAGGACGGCGCGCCGGTCGATGATCCCTGTGGCCACATGCGCTCCCCACCCGCCGTTCCGGTCGGTGCGAGGCTAGACGCTCCGCCATAGCTGGCAAAGCCTCGCGGAACGATCTACCGATACCATACCGGTATCGGAACCATCGAATGAAGCTCAGCCACCTCCGCGATATTCTCGCCGTGTCGGAGCACGGCAGCCTGCGCGCCGCCGGGCGCCACCTCGGCGTCGCCCAGCCGGCGATCACCCGCAGCATCCGCGAGATCGAGCAGGAACTCGGCGTGCCGCTGTTCGAGCGCCATGCCAAGGGGGTCCGCCTGACGCGGATGGGCGAGGTCTTCGTCCGCCGCGCGACGACAGTCGAATCCGAGCTGCGCCGCGCGCGCGAGGAGATCGACCAGCTGCGCGGCGCAACGACGGGACAGGTATCGGTCGCGCTGTCGACCGCGTCGAGCATCGCGCTGATGCCGCAGATCATGCCGGCGTTCCGCCGCCGCTACCCCGACGCGCTGGTCAAGATCAGCGAGAGCTTCTTCCACGCCGCCGAGACCGACATCCTCGACGGCCGCACCGACTTCTACGTCGGCCCGCTCGATCCGGCGGCGTCGGTCGCCAAGTTCGCGATCGAGAAGCTCTACGACAACGGCCGCTTCGTCATGGGCCGGCGCGGCCACCCGCTGGCCGACGCGGCGTCGCTCGCCGACCTCGCCGACGCGCGCTGGGTCAGCCCGACACTGTCGACGCTCAACAGCGACGAGGCGATGCGCTACGCCGACATCGACCTCGACGACATCTTCGCCGCGGTCGGGCTGCCGGGGCCACGCGTCATCGTCCACGCGCGCTCGGCGCTGATCGTCATGCTCGCGATCGTCGATTCCGACCTGCTGACCGTCCTGCCCCAGCAGTGGCTCGACTTCCCCGCGACAGCCGGGCGCGTCGTCGCCTTCACGTCGATCCCGCAGCTGCCCGCCCCGGCGATCTGCGTCGCGCGGCGGCTCGACGTGCCGCTGACGCCGATGGCCGAATACCTCTACGACCTCGTCCACCGCGCGGCGGGCTACGCCAAACGCTGACCGGCGGCGATGCGGCGGCGGTATCGGATGTCGACGATTTGCCGTCTTGTCGATGCGCCGCCGCCGGGTCTATCGGCGGCGATGGGTCCCCGTGCGGCGGGGCCGGGGAGAGATGCGGATGAAGCTGGCTCGGTTCACGGTCGATGGTGGCGTCCACGTCGGGCTGGTGGTCGGGGCCGGTGCCGACCAGGGCATCGTCGACGTCACCGCGCACCTCCCGAGTTTCGCGACTATGGCGGCGGTGATCGCTGCCGGCAAGCCCGGGCTTGACCAGATCGCGGCGACCTGCGCCGGCGCGGCCCCGGCAGTTGCGCTCGCCGACGCGCACCTGCTTGCCCCCGTCGAGCGGCCGGGCAAGTATCTCGCGATCGGCATGAATTACGCCAAGCACCTCGAGGAGGCCGACAAGCTCGGCGTCGCGCGGTCGAAGCACCAGGTCTGGTTCAACAAGCAGACGACGTGCGTCAGCGGCCCCTACGACGAGATCGACCCTGGCGTGACCGAGAAGCTCGATTACGAATGCGAGCTGGGGCTGGTCATCGGCACCGCGGCGAAAAACGTCATGGCAGCGGACGCGCTCGCCCACGTTTTCGGCTACTTCGTCGCCGACGACGTCTCGGCGCGCGACTGGCAGTTTCATTCGCCGACCTTCACCATGGGCAAGTCGTTCGACACCCACGGCCCGATCGGTCCGTGGATCGTCACCGCCGACGAGGTGCCCGATCCGCAGGACCTCGACCTCCGCACGCTGGTCAACGGCGAGCGGCGCCAGTCGTCGAACACCGGGCAGATGATCCACCGGATCGACGCGCAGATCGAATACCTGTCGACCGCGTTCACCCTCGACCCCGGCGACCTGATCGCGACGGGCACTCCCGAGGGGGTTGGCATCGGCATGGAGCCGCAGACGTTCCTGAAGGCGGGCGACGTCGTCCGCTGCGAGATCGACGGCATCGGCGCGATCGAGAACAAGGTGAAAGGATAAGGCCATGGCGGTCACCGGCCCCCTGTCGTTCGCGCTCGAGGTGCCCGACCTTGCGACGGGCGTGAAGTTCTACACCGACGCCGGGTTCGAGGCGGCGGTCGAGGGCAACGCCGCGCGGTTCCGCTGTCCGGGACAGGACCGCGATTCGATCGTCCTCCTCGGCGGTGCGCCGAAGAAGCGCCTCCACCACATCGCGCTCCGCGTCGACCGGGTCGACGGCATGGCCGACAACGTCGTCGCAGCGGGCGGCGCGGTCGCCGCCGCACCCGACGGATTCAGCGACGCCGGGCTGTGGGTCGCCGACATGCACGGAATGCTGATCCATCTCGCCGAGCACGGCGGCGATGCCGACCTGGACGCGGGCACACCGTTCGCGGTCAACGCGCCGGGGTCGCTGGTCCGGAAGTCGCGCTCGGCGATGCTGCCGCGGTCGAGCTATGCCCCGGCCCATCCGCGCCGCCTCGGCCATATCCTCGTCTTCACTCCCGACGTGCTGGCCAGCGTCGCCTTCATGGAGCGCGGCCTCGGCATGGGGCTGGCCGACCGCGCGCAGGACATCGTCGCCTTCACCTGCGCCAAGAAGAACAGCGACCACCACGTCGTCGCCTTCGCCAAGGCGCCCGGCATCGGCTTCCACCACGCGAGCTTCATGGTCGGCGACCCCGACGAGGTCGGCCGCGGCGGCCGGGCGCTGCTGGCCAAGGCGGGGTTTGGCGACTGGGGCTTCGGCCGCCACACGATCGGGTCGAACTTCTTCCATTACATCCAGGACCCGTGGGGATCGTGGTTCGAATATTATTCGGACATGGACCATATCGAGGACCACGACCTGTGGACCCCGACGGTCTATTCGATGGAGGACAGCCTAGCCAACTGGGGACCGCCGGTGCCGGACGACTTCGTCCACAACTACGAGGTCGACCCCGCCGGCTTCAGGCCGCAGCAGCTCGCCGCCGAATGAGCTGAGCGGCGCCGCGCTGCCGCCGCCAGCCGACGGGCGGGGAGCGGCGACGTCGCCGGGGTCGAACCACGTCGGGCCGCCAAGCTCGGCAAGCGCTGCCATCCAGCCCCGGCGCTCGCCCTCGCGGCCCCGGCCGGACGACCCGGCTCACCGGAACGGGTCGAGCGGCCGAAGGTCGATGCCGGCGGTCTGACGCGCCCGCGCCGCCCGTCCCACCGCCCTTCCGCCTACCGCGGCGCCATGCGGATCGCGCCGTCGAGGCGGACGTCCTCGCCATTGAAATAGCTGTTGCGGCACATCTCGAGCGCGAGGCTGGCGTATTCCGGCGCGTTGCCGAGGCGCTTGGGGAAGGGGACCGACGCCGCCAGCGCCGCCTTCACGTTGTCGGGGGCGGCGTTCATCAGCGGCGTGTTGAAGATGCCGGGCAGGATGGTGTTGACGCGGATGCCCTCGCCCATCAGGTCGCGCGCGATCGGCAGCGTCATGCCGACGACGCCGCCCTTCGACGCGCTGTACGCCGCCTGGCCCATCTGCCCGTCCTCGGCGGCGACCGACGCGGTGTTGACGATGACGCCGCGCTCGCCGTCGGTCAGCGGGTCGAGCGTCAGCATCCCGGCCGCCGACTTGGCGATGCAGCGGAAGGTGCCGATCAGGTTGATCTGGATGATCATGGTGAACGCATCGAGCGGGAAGTGCTTGATCTCGCCCGTCTCCCGCGCGCGGCTGGCGGTCTTGACCGCGTTGCCGGTGCCGGCGCAGTTGATCAGGATGCGCTCCTGCCCGTGCGCCGCGCGCGCCTTGGCGAAGCCGGCGTCGACCGCGTCGTCGCTGGTCACGTCGACTGCGCAGAAGACGCCGCCGATGTCGGCCGCGACCGCCTCGCCCTTGCCCGCGTCGCGGTCGAAGATCGCGACCTTGACGCCCGCCGCCGCCAGCGCCCGTGCCGTGGCCTCGCCGAGCCCGCTCGCGCCGCCGGTGACCACCGCCGCACAGCCGTTGAGTTCCATGTCGCTCGCTCCCTAGACTCGTTCGATGATGATCGCCGGGGCCATGCCGCCGGCGGCGCACATCGTCACCAGCCCGCGCTTCTTGCCCTGCCGCTCGAGCTCGTCGAGCAGGGTGCCGATCAGGATCGACCCGGTCGCGCCGATCGGATGGCCGAGCGCGATCGCGCCGCCGTTGACGTTGACCTTGCTCCGGTCGAGGGCGAGATCGCGGATGAACTTCTCGGCAACGACGGCGAACGCCTCGTTGATCTCCCACAGGTCGATGTCGTCCGGCGTCAGCCCGGCCTTGGCGAGCACCTTCCGCGCCGCCGCGACCGGCGCGTTGAGCATCAGCGTCGGGCAATCGCCGACGTTGGCGGTGGCGACGACGCGGGCGCGAGGTTTCAGCCCGTGCGCCGCGGCATACTCCGGCGACGCGAGGAGGATGGCCGCCGCGCCGTCGACGACACCCGAGCTGTTGCCCGCATGATGGACGCCGCCGAATTCGAGACCTTCGTACCGGCGCGTGATCGAGCCGCGGAAGGTCTCGCCGTCGGGCAGGATCGACAGGTCGGCGATGCCTTCGAACGACGGCTTGAGGTTCGCCAGTCCTTCGGCGGTCGTCTGCGGCCGGGGAAACTCGTCGTGATCGAGGGCGACCGAGCCGTCGTCGTTCAGGACGGGGACGATGCTCCCCGCGAACCGCCCCTCGCGGATGGCGACGTCGGCGCGGCGCTGGCTTTCGAGCGCGAGGGCGTCGACATCCTCGCGCGTGATTCCCTCCAGCGCCGCGATGGCGTCGCCGCACACGCCCTGGTGCGACTGCGGATGCGCCGCCTGCAGCCGTGCGTTGCCCGAACCCATGCCCAGCGGCGCGAACCCCGCCGCCGCCTCGTCGGCCGCGATCGTCGCGGTCAGGCTCATCATCTCGGTCCCGCCGGCGATGACGAGGTCCTCCATGCCGCTCATGATCTGCGCCGCGGCGAGACTGACCGAGGTGATGCCGCCGCCGCAGAAGCGGTCGAGCGTCACGCCGCTCGCGGTGATGGCAAAGCCGGCGTCGAGCGCCGCCATCCGGCCGAGGTCGCCCGCCTGTGGGCCCTTCTGCGTCGAGGTCGACCAGATGATGTCGTCGACGTCGCCGGTGTCGAGCCCGTTGCGCTCCTTCAGCGCGCCGAGGACCGTCGCCGAGAGGTGCTGCGGGTGGAGGTGGGCGAGCGACCCCTTGCCGACCTTGCCGATCCCGCGCGGGGTGCGGACGGCGTCGATGATATAGGCGTCGGGCATGGCGGCTCCCCGGTTCGCGCGGCGCGGCTTGACGCCTCTTAAACGCGCATTTAACAACCCTATGGATAGCGCGGGAAGGCAGCGATGGCAAGCACGACGAACCCGCGGGTGCCGGTCGTCGTCGCGGTGGGGCAGGTCGTCGACCACTGGGCCGGCGGCGACCCCGCCGGCGCGCCCGGCCCGCTGTCGCTC
>CAHJWT010000049.1 GCA_903643075.1 Sphingomonadaceae bacterium
CGTCGGCGACGGCGAGCGACCATGCGACCGGGCCGCGATCGGCTTCGGCGAGGGTCGGCGCGAGGCGGACGCGCCGCGTCGCGCGAACGCCCGCGGTGACGCTGATCGCGGCGACGACGTCCGACAGGTGGAGCACCCGGCGGCGCGCTGCGGCATCGGCCGCCAAGGTCGCCGGACCGCGCGCGAGCCGCGGTCCGTCGTAGATCGTGTCGCTGGCTTCGCCGGCGCTGCGCCGCGCGGCGATCCCCGGCCGGTCGGGCTCGGGCGTGAAATAGGCGTCGAGCGCGGCGAAGATCGCCAGCATGACCGCCTCGGCCCGTGCGGGGTCGTCGATCTCGACGTCGGCGGCGACGGCGATCGGCTGCGGATCGAGGACGGCGAACGAATCGTAATCCTCGCCGAGGTTGCGTTCGGCGTGGAGACGGAGCGCGACGCCGCGCGTGACTTCGGCCCCGCCGAGGTCCTCGCGCGACGACTTCTCGATGACGACGCGGTGGACGCCGGCCAGCGCGATCGGGGCCGATCCGTCGGCAGCACCGGTATCGAACGTCAGGTCGCCGGAGCCGGGTGCCGCGCGCAGGCGCAGCACCGGGGTGTCGGCCGGCTCGAGCCAGACATTGCGGACGCCGGCGACGTCGATGCCGGCGCGGCGCTGATCGTCGGCCGTGACCGCGCGCGTCGTCAGGCTGTCGGCCGGGCCGGGCAGCGGCGCGGTACCCGCGATCAGGTCGGCGACGGGGTGGCCGGCGCGGTAGCCGAGGTCGGTCAGCGCATAGGCGAACGCTTCGAGGATGGTGATGCCGGGGTCGTGCGCGTTGAAATCGGTCCAGCCGCCGTCGCTCATCGCCGCGAGCGACGCGCGGCCCTCGTCGATCAGTGCCGACCAGTCGAGCACCGGGTCGGCCGGCGGCCGGCCGCTGATCGTGGTCGCTGCCAGCGTCATGGCGCGGCGGCCGGCGGATCGTCGCCGCGCGCCAGCTCCTCGGTCAGCACCTGGATGCCGCCGGCGACGCGGAGCATCGTCTCGCGCAGCTGGTCGGCCTCGGCGTCGAGTTCCTCGAGCCGCGCCTTGCCGCGCTCGAAATCGGCCTTGAGCGCCGCGACGCGCTCCTGCAGCTGTTCGCGCAACGCGTGTCTCCTAGCGTAGCATGACGAAGACGTCGATCCGGCCGTCGCCTGCGGCCAGCGCTCCGAGCGCCTTGCCGATGATCGTTCCCGGCCGCTGGTCGTCGGGCGCGGCGCGCATCGCGTGGCCGGGTCGCGACGCCGTCGTCAGCAGGTCGCCGCGGCGGATCGGTCCGCCCTCGTCGGTGACCTTGCACGGGACGCAGCCGAGCAGCGCGACCGGGTGCGGCAGGAGGCCGTCGTCGCGCGGTTCCTCGTCGAAATGGAGCGACCCGAGGAGGAGTCCCGGTTCGGTCGAGACGATGCCGATCACCCGCGGATCGCGCGCGGCCGTCGTCGGCGCGATCGCCTCGTCGCCGTGGTCGGCCAGCGCGACGACGTCGCCGGCTTCGAGCGCGTCGGTCGCGAAGTAGATTTCGGCGAGGTCGCGCGCCCCGGTCTGAACGCCGTTCCTGACCCACGCCGTCGCCTCGACCTCGAGATCGTAGGTGTGCATCCCGCCGCCCCACCCCGGCGTCTTGGGGCCGGGCCCGAGGTTCATCGCGCCGATGTGGCCGCCGACGAGGAGGTCGCCGGCAATGAACGCGCTGCCGTTACCAGGGTTTGTCGCCCAGCCGCGAAAGCCGCCGACGTTGAGGCTCATCGGCGCGAACAGCCCCGGCGTGTGGGTGCCGGCGGTATAGGCTCCGTCCTGGTTGAGCCGCAGCCAGCCGTCGCCGGTGCCGCGGAAGGCGTGCTTGTCGTTGATCGCGATGTCGCCGTGCATGTCGAGCGCGCCGAAGATCTCGAGCCGGTCCCACAGCTTGACAACGCGGTTGAATCCGCCCGCCTGGGTGTTGCGGCCGAGGATCATCAGCGCGTTGTACGCCCCGCCGTCGTTCTCGATCGCGGCGTGGCCGAGGACGTTGCCGCGGCCGGTGTGGTTGTGCGCGGTCTCGGTGAAGTAGAGATCCGAGCTCGCGAGGTTGAGCGATGCCGTAAGCGTCACGTCGCTGTCGACGACGACGCGGTCGCTGTTGTTGATCCGGATGTTCAGGTGCGACGGCGAGTTGAGGTAGGTCGTACCGCCCTCGATACCCGTCCCCTGGAGCAGGGCGTAGTTGCCGGGCTGGGACTGATCGAGAAAGTTACTGCCGACGAAGACGTAGCCGGCGGGATTGGCCGGCCACGGCCCGATCGTCATCGCTCCGGCGCGGACGCGCCCCGCGACCTCGAGCTTGTCGTTCGGCGTCACCGTGCCGATGCCGACGTTGCCGGTCGCGGCGTTGATCGCGAGGCGGCTGTTGCCCGCGGCGTCGATCACGCTCCACGCCGGTGTCGCCGAAAGGGGTACGCCCGTCACCGCGCGCGGCCGCAGCGAGATCGACCACGCCGGGTCGGCGTCGGCGAACGACATGTAGAAGTTGATCGCCTTCTTGTAGCCGATGTCGTCGCCGACCGCCTCGATGCTGAGCGGATCGGACGGACCCTTGACGAAGCCGTCGTCGCGCTGGTTCAGCGTCGAGTCGATCAGTTGCGCGAACTGGTCCGCGGTCGGAATCGCGTTCTTGGCGAAGTAGGTCTTGAGCGCCGCCCGCGCCCGCTTGCTGTCGTCGATCTTCATCGCTTTGCCTCCCTCATCGCGTCTCGCCGACCACGAAGTCGAGTTCGATCTTCATGTAGCCGATCCCGGTGAAATTCTGCTGCTCGAAGACGTCGTCGTCGATCACGTCGATCTCGTGGTCGGTCGCGGGGACGAGGACGCCGTCCTCGCTCGCCGCGCCGACCGAATCGCCGTCGTCGACATCGTCGGGACGCCAGGTCCGGCCGCCGTCGATCGACGCGAACAGCCGGCAGCCGCCGACGAAGTCGACGAACGGCAACCGGTCGATGAAGGCGACGATACTCGTCGCGTTGATCCGCTGGCCGATGGCGATGTCGACGCCCTCGTCATACGCCCAAGGTGCGAGATAATGGTTGAGCCGCTCGGCGAGGCGCGTCTTGTCGAACGCCTCGTCGCCGCCGGGGCGGAAGCGCACCCCGACGCGGACACGGACGCGGACGAAGCTCGCGTTGCCGACCGCGACGGTCGCCGTCGCCGGGGTCAGCGGCGCGAGATAAGCGGCGATCGCGTCGAGCAGCCGCGCCGGCGCCCGCGGCGTGAAGGGGTCGGCGCGCGGCTCGCTGCGGAGATCGGGGATGACGACGATGCGGACGGTGCCGAGGCCGTCGGCGAGCCCGGCCGGCAGGCACTTGACCTTGTGGACTGCGGGAAAGGCGGCGAGGACGAGGCGTTCGTAGTCCCAGACCGTCAGCGCGCGGTTCTTGTGGCGCAGCCGCTCGCCGGCGCGGGTGCGGAACGTGTCGTCGTCCTCGGCCGGCGCGCCGTCGCTCGACGAATAGGGCTGGGTGACCCGCGCAATGCCGGCGACGGCGTCGCCCAGCGCGCGGATCGATTTCGGCGGCAGCGGTGCCAGGTAATGGTCGGGCGGCGCATCGTCGTCGACGAAGGTCGCCGCCGCCGCGTGGGCGTGGATGTCGATCAGGTCGGCGGCATTGTCGGCCCCCCAGTCGGCGGTCGCCCGCAGCCAGTAAAGGCCGCTTGGCATCCGCGCGTCGGGGTCAGCGGCGGGCAGCGCGAAGCGGATCAGCCCGCGCCGCGTCAGGCCGTCGGTCGCGTCGTCGGGCGGCGTCGCGAAGCGCGTCCAGCCGCCGGCGTCGAGATACGACCACGTCACCGGCCCGGCGCGGTCGGCCGCGCCGCCGGTCGCCGTTGCGGCGAACAGCAGCGACAGGCTTTGCGGCGCGGCGACGCCGGCGAGGCCGAGGTAGAGCGCCCCCTGCTCGTCGTGATCGGGCAGGAACGGCCAGCCGCCGGCCGCCGGGCTCGCGGCGTCGATGCCGAAGGCGTCGACGTGGTACAGCCGGTCGATCCCGGCGGGGTCGTAGCGCGTCAGGTCGATCTCCTGCTGCGCGGCGAAGTCGAGGCTGATCCGCTTGAGCTTGGGGGTATAGGGCGGATTGACGACGTAGTTGGCGGGATTGAACGCGGCGTCCGCCGCGCTGCCGCCCGCGCGCAGCTTGTCGGCGAGCGCGATCGCCTTCGCCGACGCCAGCCCGGGATAGACGTGGTGGCCGAAATCGGTTCCCCCCAGCCGCAGCGTCAGGTAGCGCCGCCAGCCGCGGACCTCGGCGACGGCAGGCGACGGCACCGGATCGGGCGGCGCGGCGGCGGCGGTGGCGCGGGCGATGGACTGCGGCGCGGTCGAATCGACCCCGGCGAACAGCAGCGCGCCCGGCGGCAGATCGGTCGTCCGGACGTTGTCGACGACACTCAGCTGTGCGCCGAAGCTGCCCGACAGGCCGTACGTCTTGTACCACGCGGCGAGATCGGTCGGACCGCCGAGCCAGTCGAGGTGGAGCACGACCACCGACAGGTTCTTGTGGAGCAGGTCGCGGTGACCGAGTGCGAGTTCGCTGCCGACCGACGGCACCGGTCCGAACGGCTCGAACGGCTTCTTGCCGTTGGCGACGCCGGCCTCGGTCTCGACCGCGAGCGGCCACAGGCCCGGCGCGCCGTCGGCGACGAACGCGCCGTTCGTCGTCGCGACGTTGACGCGGAGCAGGCGGAGCCCGTGGAAGCGCTCGTAGGCGGTGTCGAAATGACCGCGGGCATCGTCCCACACCGGGCGCAGCATCAGGCGCAGCACCGGCCAGGCGGTGTCGCCGAACGCCCCCGCCGGCGGCGCGGTCGCCGGTGCGGTCTCGTCGAGGAGCAGTGTCACCTGGAGCGCGATCAGCTTGGTCTGCGCGTCGACCGCCGCGACACCCTGGACCGATTTGTAGTCGACCTGGGCGAAAGTGGCGCCGGTCGGGACGAACCACCCCTTCGGCCCGCTCAGCGTGACGTCGAACGGCAGCTTGGCCGGCGAATCGCCGTGGTCGTCGGGCGCGGCGACGAGCGCGCCGCCGCCGTCGTCGGCGAAGCCCAGGGTGACGACGATCTGCCGCCGCCCGGTCGACACGTCGAGCATCGGCGACGCCAGCGCCCAGCCGATCGCGGCCGGCGGCGTGGCCGGCCCCATCGCCGCCGGCAGGCCACCGAAGGCGCGCCATGCCCCCGTCGCCCCGACGGCCGCCGTCTTCGCGTCGTCGTAAGCGAACAGCGCGCGCCAGTGACGCTTTTCGGCGACCGGCGCGGGCAGCCGCAGGCGGCGTTGCTGCGCGGCGGCGAGGATCGTGTCGACGCTGCTCCAGTCGACGCCGGGACGCCGGGTCGCGCCGAGCAGGTTGGCGATGATGGCGACGTCGTCGGCCGGGGCGTAACGGGCGAGCGCCGCGATCGGATCGGCACCGGGGGACAGGTCTCCGAGCGTCGCCGCCAGTTCGGCGGCGAGCCCGTCGGTGCCGCGCGGCGCGTTCGTCCGCGCCGCCGCGAGCGCCGCCGTCGCCGCCGCGCGCATCTTGGCCGCATAGGCCCCCGCCAACCGGTCGTATACCGCCTTCCACGCCGCCGCCCCGCCGCTATCGGTATCCTTCACGGCAAAGGTCGCGATCAGCCGCGCGACGTCTTCGGCGGGCATGAAGAAGTAGGTCTCGATCTCGACGATACGCGCCAGCAGCGCATCGATGTCGGTGACCCCCGCCGCTTCGGGGCCGGCAGCGGTATAGTCGACCGGGCCGATCGCGGCGGCGAGGTTGGCGGCGAAGTCGGCCTGACTGGCGACGGTCAGATGCCAGTTCGGATCGGTCGGACGCTTGCGGCGGCCGGCGCGGTCGAGATAGGCGTTGATCACCGCCCAGTCGGCGTCGATCCCGCGCTTGATCCCCATCATCGTAGTGAAGCGGCCGACCGGCAGGCACAGCTTGTCGGTGATCGCGGCGACGACCTCGGGCCGGTCGAGGTGGAGCAGCAGATCGTCGACCGTCTTGACGTCGGCCAGCTGGTCGATGCCGGGATCGCCTTGCAGGGCATTGAACAGGTTGCCGGTGAAGTCGGTCGGATCCTTCGGGTTGAGGGCCCAGCTCTGGTCCTTGCGCTTCGTCTGCCCCGCCGACTCGATGAACCGGTTGATCCGCGTCCAGTCGGCCGCCTCGTTCGCCCGGCGCGCCTTGCGGGCGAGGAGGGCGCGCAGCTCGTAGAGGTCCATGAACAGGCCGGTCGGGGGAAACGCGATCAGCGTCGCGACGTCGGCCAGCCGCGCCGTGGTCAGCGGGCTCCCGCGCAGCGGCGGCAGCGGGTCGCCGGGGCGCGGGTCGCCGAGCGCGATGCCGAGGAGGAACAGGTTCAGCTCGTCGGGCGTCCCGGTGATCGCGTGGCGCGCATCGGCGAGACCGATGATGTCGCGGTCGACAAAGGTCGAGCTGATCCGGGCGATCCGCGTGCGGTTGACGACCAGCCCGTCGTCGACCGTGTAGACCCGGTCGCGACGGCGCGCGTCGCGCCCGGCGAGGAGGCGCAGCCCGGTCGGCACTTCGGCGGCGGCGATGTTCGGCGCGAGATCGAAGACGACGAAGGCGCGGTCGGGCACCGCCGGCCGCGGCGCGAGGCCGAGCAGATCGCGCAGGTGCCAGTCGAGGTGGCGGCCGACGACGCCGTTGACCGCGCGCTGGCCGTGGCGGAGGAGGCGGACGGCGGTGAGCAGCAGCGCCATGTGCGGCCGCCGGAGCAGGGCGAAGCGGTCGCCGGGGAAGGCGGCCGGATCGGCGGCGAAGGCGGCGACCTCGTCCCAGCCGATGCCGTCCGGGCCGAGCCCGTCGAAGAACGCCCGGGGCCGGGGAGGGGCGTCGCGGTCCGGCGCCTCCTCGGGGTTCGCCCACCATCCGGCGGGCAGGTTGCCGGGGCCGTGCCAGTAGAGCGAGGTCGCGAAGCGGCGGACGAAACGCAACAGCTCGGCCGGCGTGCGCTCGTCGAGGCCAATCGCGCCGTCGGCGACTTCCGCCCGACGGCGCTCGCCTTGCGCGGTGCCGTCGCGCAACGATCCGCGCAACTCGACCAAGGGCGGCAGCGCCATCTCAGGCCGCCTTCGTCGTCGTGTCGAGCGACACGAACTGGCCGTTGCCGCTGTATTCGGGGGTCGCGTCGGGGATCGGCGACCCCGGGCCCGGCGGCGGCTGCATCGCCGGCGCGGCGACGGTGAACTTGGCGGTGAAGCTGCCGCCCTTGACCATCAGCTGGGTGCCGCCGGTCTTCGCGGTCGGCGCGAGCTGGTCGCCGGCGAGCGCGGCGATGGTCAGCGTCCCCGATCCCGGGATCGAATAGACCGGGGTCATGTACATGCAGCCGGGCACGCTGACCGAGCCCTCGTCGCCGCTGATGCACGCCTTCGCGCCGCCGATCTTCGCCGGGCCGCTGCCGGTCAGCCGGCCCGGCTGGACGACGACCAGTGCCGCGCCGAACGCCGGCATGAACATGGCCTGGTCGCCGTCGACGAGCACCGTGTCGCCCATCAGCGATGGCCCGCCAGCGCGCCGGCCGTCGCCTCGCGCAGGTAGAACGGATAGACGAGGTTGTAGCGCGAGTTGGTCCCGCGCAGCGTATAGTGGAGCGAGATCGTCAGCAGCCCCGGGGTGTCGCTGCTTTCAACGATGTCGACGCCGTCGAGCTGGATGCGCGGCTCGAACGCGATGATCGCGTCGAGGATCGCGCCGCGCAGGCTGGTCAGCATCGTCTGGTCGATCTCGGCGAACATGAACCGGGTCAGCGCGGCACCGAACGCCTCGCGCATCACCCGCTCGCCGGGGTCGGTCGCGAAGATGATCTCGAGGCTCTGGGCGACGTCGTCCGATCCGGCGACCATCGCGACGTCGGCCCCGCCCGGACCGAACGACGGCGGCCACGCCCAGCCGCGCCCGAGGAAGGCGGGCTCGCTCGTCATGCGGCGGGCCTAGTTGAGGTCAATGCTCGCCCCCTTGATCGCGACCTTGCCTGACGCCTCGACCTTGAAGTCCTTGGCCGAAGTGATCGCGACGCCGTCCTTGTCCATCTTGAGGACATTGTCGTGGCCGTCGGTCAGGCTGATCAGTTCCTTGTCATCGTCGATCGTCAGGGTCCCCGCCTTGGTCTTGACCACGACGATCGGCTGGTCCTGGTCGGTGAAGGCGATGGCGATGCCGTTCTTCGTCGCGAAGCCCTTGGCGATATTGTCGGCCGACGGCGCGAAGTCGGTCGGCGGCGCGTTCTTCGAGCCGAACAGCGCGCCGAGGATGACCGGCTGGCGCGGATCGTCGCCGAGAAAGGCGACGACCACCTCGTCGCCCGCGTCGGGGCGGAAGACGTGGCCGCGGCTGCTCCCCGCCTCGGGCGTCATCAGCCGCGCCCACAGCGGCCCGTCCGCCCCGGCAAGCTCGGGCAGCAGGACGCGGACGCGGAACTCGCCGGTGGGGTCGGCCTCGTAGCCGGCGACGATGCCGAGGTGGAGGCCGCGCGCCCCCGGCAGGAGGCCGTTCGCCGGGGCTGCGGTCGCATCGGCGGGCTGGAACAACCCCCCCGCCGGCAGGCCGAGCGTATAGTCGGTCCGCCACCGGCCCTCGGCGACGAGGTGGCGGACGGCGGTGACGAGCGCGGTGCCGTTGAACCGCGCGCCGACCCCGGCGAGGCCGATCAGGTCAAGCGGGCCGGCCCCGACGCTGCCGCTCGCCGCGACCCGGCCGCGCAGCAGGCCGAGACGAATTTCCGCCAGCCGCGCCGACGCCCACGCGGTCAGCTCGGCCGCCGGTGCGGGGACGAGGTGGACCAGCGCCGCCGCCGCCACGCCGAGCTTGGTTGCGGCGTCGGCGGGGTCGAGATCGCCCTGCGCGAGGGCCAGCGGCGTCGCGGCGGCGGTCGTTTCGGCTCCGCCCGGCAGGTCCCACCCGGTCGCGCTGACGTCGGGAAACTGGCCGCTCGCGTCGAGCTCGAGTTCGACCTCGTCGATGTCGAGCCCGAGCTGGAAGCTGAGCGCCGCCGTGCCGTCGACCGCGAGCGGCTTCAGGTCGACCGTCCCGTCGGCGACGACCACCGCAAGGCCGTTGGCGGCGGCCCGGGCGAGGATGAAGTCCCAGTCGCTCGCGTCGTACTGCACCAGTGCCGGATACGACGGGCCGGCGGGGCCGAGGTCACCCGCCGTCACCCCGGCGCGGCGGAGGATCGTCCCGATCGCGTCGCTGTCGGTCGTCTCGGCATAGACCGCGGTCCGCCGCGGCTTGGTCAGCCGGAACGCCTTGTCCTGCGCCTCGACGATCAGCCGCGGCGCGCCGTCGGTCACCTCGAAGGCAAGGCGGACGACAAGGCCGGTGAACAGCGGGGTCACCGCATCAGCATCGCGCACCTCGACGACGATCTCGGCTCCCGGGGCGAGGGCATCGCCTTCGAGCCCGGGGAAGGTGCTCGTCGCGACGTCGCCGGCAAAGACGACGAAGCGCGCGTAGGGAATGCGGTTCGCCTCGCGCACGACCTCGACCGAGATCAGCTGGAGCGTCGTCGGCAAATCGCTGCCGTTGCTGGTGATGACAGCATAGACCGCCATCAGTCGGCGATCGGCGGGAAGATCAGGTCGCGGCCGGGCGCGAGGTCGCGATCGCCCGGCGGCGCGACCTCGGCCGATTGGAGCGGGGGCGTCGGCCGGAGGTGATCGAGGTCGTTTGCCCGCGCGACCGCGACGACGTAGCGCGAGCTGCCGTAGATCGCGGCGGTCAGCAGCGGCAGCGTGTCGCCGGCGCGCACGGTGCGGGCGTGGGTCAGGTCGGGCGACGACGGATTGTTTCCACTGATCTGACGTTGAAGCGAATCGTCGCCGACGATGGTCAGGTCGCATTGTGCCCGGAGCGGCGAGCCGTCGCGGTCGAAGCTGGTATAGTTGATCGTCATGCTCGCCAGCCGGCCGCGAAAACCGTCGCCCTGGAGCTGCTGGAAGTTCTTGCCCCAGATGACCTTGAGGAAACTCGGTTCGTGCGTGGCGCTCTGCACTTGGTAGCAGACCTGCAGCAGGGTATCGATCTGCTCCCTGACCGTCGGGGTCGGGCTGAACAACGTCAGAACGCCGATCTGGTCGACACCCGTGCCGTCGAACAGCAGCTGCAGCGTCAGTGTCGCCGGCAGCACCTGGGCAAACGACGCCTTCTGATTCTGGTCCGATGCCGGCACGTACTTGACGCCGTAACGCTGGGTCAGCGTCGTCGGATTGAACATGGCCTCGATCTTCTTGAGGAAACTGTCGTCCTTGCGGTCGTCCTTGCCGTACGCTTCGATGCGCAGCTTCTCGAGCTTAAACAGGTCGGGGAAGGCCACGTCAGCGCTCCTGCCGCCGGCGCAGCGCCTTCAGCACCTCGTCGACGCACTTCTGGACCAGCTTGTCGTGGTCGGCGGGGTCGGCCGGGGCGTCGCCCTCGCCCGCCGGGGCCGGCTCGACGACGGCGCGGATGACCAGCTCGCGGATCTCGATCGGCATCAGACGCGCACCACCTGCATCCGCGCGTAGGCGAGCTCCATCGTCTCGATGACCACCGCCTTGCTCGTCGCGTCGAGGTCTGACGTCGTCCAGCGGACCGGAAAGGCGCGGATGAACATCCACCCCGCGAGCGGCACCTTGTCCTCGCTCAGCGCGGTCACCAGCACGTTCGACGGCGCGAATTTGAACAGCGTCATCGCCGCGTTGAACTCGATCGTCAGCAGCGAGCCGACGGTGACCCCGCGCTTGAGGATCAGGTTGTCGTAGCTGATGACGTCGGGCAGGCGGTGCGAATAGAGCGATTCCCCGCCCTCGCGGTGGGTGACCAGCGAGATCGACGCGTTCAGCCCCGCGACGCTCTGGAAGCGGATGTCGAGCGGGTTCGGGATGACCCCGCCGGCGAAGAAGAAGACGCCGAAGCGGAAGCCGGCGATCGGGTCCATCAGCCCTGCTCGACGCTGACGCCGGCGACCTGGACGTCGAGGCTGTCGATCGCGACCTCGTTCGACGCCGCGCTGAAGCTGGGTCCGGTCAGGCGCGTCGGGATCGCCGCCTGGACCCGCCAAGTCACTTTCGCCGCGCCGGTCGCGTCGATCAGGCTGACGTCCATCGGCCGCGCCTCGGCGTCGGCCCCGACCAGCCAGTCGAAGAAGCCGCCGTCGCCGGCGACGACGCCGCGCTTGAGGCTGACCTGGCGGTGCTTCTTCGACGGATAGGTGATCAACGTCTCGCCCTCCCAGTGGCTGAGGCCGTGGACGTAGGTGACGGTGTCGACCTCGATCGACAGCCCGGTCACCTCGGTGAACCCGGCCGACTGGCCGCCGATGGTGACGCGGAAGCTGTAGACCGGCAGGGGCGGCGCGCTCGCCATCGGCTTTATGCCTCGCTGATCGTGACCCGGTCGGCCTGGAGCTCCATCGACTCGATCGCGACGTCGTTCGACTTGGCGTCGAACGACGGCGCGTCGAGCTTGGTCGGGAAGGCGTTGGCCACCCGCCAGCTGATCACCGGGGCGCCGGTCTCATCGCACAGCCGGACGAAGACGTCCTTCTTCTCGACCGTGTTGAGCGCGATAGACGCCATCCACGCGTACAGCGTCGCAACGCTCTGGCCGCGGACGATGCCCTTCTTCAGCGTGATCTTGGGCGACGTCGGCTGCGACGGCATGTGGATCACGCGCGGCCCCGGCGCGCCGCCGACCGAGCTTTCCTTGTAGGTCGAGACCTCGTGGCCGATGCTCAGCCCCGAGACCTCGGAGAAAGCGACGGCATCGGGGCCGATCTCGACGCGGTAATTGTAGACCGGCAACGGATAGGTCTGGCGGATTTCCTGGGCGGTGACGGCCATGGCGGCTCTCCTCAATCAGAAAGTGGGATCAGGCCTGCTGCAGCCGGTGCATGAAGCGCAGGACGATGAACTCGGCCGGCCGGACGGCAGCGACGCCGATCTCGACGATCAGCCGGCCCTCGAGCACGTCCTGCGTCGTCATCGTCTTGCCCAGCCCGACGTTGACGTAATAGGCCTGGTCGGGCTTCGACCCCGCCAGCGCGCCGCGCTCCCACAGCGTGTAGAGGTAGCTCTCGATCATCCCCTTGACCTTGAGCCACAGCGTCGCGTCGTTGGGTTCGAACACGGCGAAGGCGCTCGCCTTCTTGGTCGATTCCTCGATGTTGATGAACAGCCGGCGGACGGGGACGTAGCGCCACTCGTTGTCGTTCCCCGCCAGCGTCCGCGCCCCCCACACGATCGTGCCGCGGCCGGTGAAGTCGCGGATCGCGTTGATCGATTTGCCCGCGGTCGGGTCGACGTTCAGTTCCTCCTGGTCGTCGTCGGTCATCCGCGTGACCGCGCCGATCACGCCCGACACGCTGACGTTGGCCGGGGCCTTCCATACGCCGCGGTCGCGGTCGACGGCGGCATAGAGACCGACCACCGCCGAACTCGGCGGCAGCGTCACCCGCTCGCGCGCCAGCGCGTCCTTGACCTGGTTGTAGAGCGCGGTCTGGCTGGTCTTGAGGCTGCCCAGCGCGACCGTCGCGCCCGCATGCGTCGTCAGTTCGACC
>CAHJWT010000050.1 GCA_903643075.1 Sphingomonadaceae bacterium
CGGGCCCGCACGGCCGCATCGTCAAGGCCGACGTTGACGCCGCCGCGCGTGCGCCGTCCGCGGCGGTCGCCGATGCGCCTTCGCCGGTGAGCACGCCGGTCACGGCCGCCCCTGGTCCGCGTGACGCTCCGCTACCGGGGAGTGCTCATGCATCGGCGCAGGGAGATGCACGGCCAACCGCCGGCACCGCCGCGCTGCCGCCCCCCGCCGGAGTGCCGATGACGGCGACCAAGCTCAGCAACATGCGCCGCACCATCGCCCGCCGCCTCGCCGAGTCGAAGGCGACCGTCCCGCACTTCTACCTGACCGTCGACGTCCGCCTCGACCCGCTGCTCAAGCTGCGCGGCGATCTCAACAAGTCATTGGAATCGCAGGGAATGAAGCTATCGGTCAACGACATGCTCATCAAGGCGCTCGGCCTCGCGCTGACCGCGGTGCCCGAGGCCAACGTCCAGTTCGCCGGCGACACCCTCTACACCTTCGGCCGCGCCGACGTGTCGGTCGCTGTCGCCATCCCCGGCGGGCTTATCACCCCGGTCATCGTCGACGCGGCGAACAAGCGCCTGTCGGTGATCGCCAGCGAAATGAAGGACTTGGCCGCGCGCGCTAAGGACGGCAAGCTCAAACCCGAGGAGTACCAGGGCGGCACCGCCTCGCTGACCAACCTCGGCATGTACGGCATCAAGCAGTTCGACGGCGTCATCAACCCGCCGCAGGCGATGATCCTCGCCACCGGCGCGGGCGAGGCGCGGCCGTACGTCGTCGACGGCGCGGTCGCCATCGCCACGGTGATGAGCGCGACCGGCAGCTTCGACCACCGCGCGATCGACGGCGCGGTCGGCGCGCAATTGATGAGCGCGTTCAAGGCCTTGGTCGAGGCTCCGTTGAGCATGTTGGCGTGAGCGAGACCTTCGACCTCGCCATCCTCGGCTCCGGCCCCGGCGGCTATGTCGCCGCCATTCGGGCGGCGCAGCTCGGCCTCAAGGTCGCGATCGTCGAGCGCGAACGGCTCGGGGGCATCTGCCTCAACTGGGGGTGCATCCCGACCAAGGCGCTGCTGCGGACTAGCGAGATTTACCACTATCTGCAGAACGCCGACGCCTACGGGCTTAGCGCGTCCAATGTTTCCTTCGACTTGGGCAAGGTGGTTGATCGCTCACGCAAGGTCGCGGGGCAGCTCAACGCCGGCGTCAAGTCGCTGATGAAGAAGAACAAGGTCACCGTTGTTGAAGGGCAGGGGCGGCTGACCGGGGCGACGCAGATCATGGTAAAGGCCGGCGACCAGGAGCGGGTGCTCGACGCCACGAACGTCATCGTCGCGACCGGCGCGCGCGCGCGCGACCTGCCCGGGGTGCCGGCCGACGGCGAGCGGGTGTGGACCTACCGTCACGCGATGGTACCGCCGATCATGCCGACCAAGCTCCTCGTCGTCGGCTCGGGGGCGATCGGGATCGAGTTCGCGAGCTTCTACCACGACATGGGATCGCAAGTGACCGTCGTCGAGATGGTCGACCGCATCCTTCCCGTCGAGGACGAGGAGGTCTCGGCGCACATGGCCAAAGCATTGACGAAGCAGGGGCTGACCATCGTCACCGGAGCCAGGGTCGGCGACGTCAAGCCCGGCCCCGACGGCGTCGCCGCGACGATCACCACCGCCGATGGCCAAGCCACAACCGACACCTACAGCCACCTGATCGCCGCGATCGGCATCGTCGCCAATATCGAAGATATCGGCCTTGAGGCGCTCGGCGTCACCGTCGAGCGCGGGCACATCGTCGTCGACCCGTGGGGTGCGACCAACGTTCCCGGCCTGTGGGCGATCGGCGACGTTACCGGGGCACCGTGGCTGGCGCACAAGGCGAGCCACGAAGGGATCGTCGCGGTCGAGAAGCTCGCCGGGCTCGACCCGCACCCCTTCACCACCGCCAACATTCCGGGGTGTACCTATTCACGGCCGCAGGTGGCGAGCATCGGGATGACCGAGGCCAAGGCCAGGGCGGCGGGGCACGAGGTGCGAGTCGGCAAGTTTCCCTTCATCGGCAACGGCAAGGCGATCGCGCTCGGCGAGGCCGACGGCTTCGTCAAGACGGTGTTCGACGCCGCCACCGGCGAGCTCATCGGCGCACATATGATCGGCGCGGAAGTGACTGAACTCATTCAGGGTTACGTCATCGCGCGCGAGCTGGAGACAACCGAGGAGCAGCTGTTCGAGACCGTCTTCCCGCACCCGACGCTATCTGAGATGATGCACGAAAGCGTCCTCGGGGCGTACGGGCGGACGATCCACTTTTGATGCTCGCGGCCGTCGCCCTGTTGGCGATGGCAAGCTCGCTCGACGCGGCGGTCCGTGCCGCCATCCGCCAGTGCCCGCTGCCGATGAAGGACGAGATCACCGTTTGCGGCCGCCGCGACGATCCGGGCGCGCAAAGCAAGTACCGCTCGCCGTTGCCGTTCGAATACGAGATCGGCGACCCGCGGGCGCGGAGTGTCGCTCGCGAACGCTACGACCTGCTCGACTACGACGCCGGCGGGGCCAACACTTGCTCGACGGTCGGTCCGGGCGGGCAGTACGGCTGCCAGTTCAAACGCCATAAGGCGGCCGCGGCGCAGCGCACCGGCGCGCGCGACCCGCGCGGGCCGCTCTATGATCGGTAGCGTATCATAAGCGTCTGAAATGTCGCGGGAACCGCGCGCAACCGGGGACAGTTGAGGTGGCGTCGGGGGACAGCGAAGGAATGCTCTATGCCCCCCGCCCATCCCGTCTCGGCGCTGATGTTCATCACCATCGGCATCGTCCTCGTCCTGCTCCTCGGGGCCTATTTCTTCTTTATTCGCAAGCGGTCGAACCGCGAGGCGGGTGACCGGATGCCCGAACGTGGCGAGCCCGGCGCGCCGAACGTACCGCGCGGCACCCCGATCGACCCGAACTATCGCGCCAAGGGCCGCGTCTAGCTCCAGGCCAGCGTGATCGGTTCGAAACGGTCGCTGGCGGGGTCGAGCACGCGGAGGATGCCGTCGGCGATGTCGAAGTGCGTTCCGCGGAGCGTCAGGCGGCCGTCGGCGATACGCTCGGCGACGAAGGGAAAGCCGGCAAGATTGGCGAGGCTCAGCCGGATCGCCGCCAGTTCGAGCGCCTGCTGCGCGTCGATATCGGGATGGAGGTCGGCGGCGGCGCGGACCTGGTCGCGCGCCGTCTCGATCGACGCCATCCACCGGCCGATAAAAGCGCCGTGCCCCGGCGCGGCGGTATCGAACTTGCCCGTCAGCGACGCGCTGATGCCGCCACATCGGCCATGGCCCATGACGACGAGTTCCTCGACGCCGAGCTGGGTTACGGCGAATTCGATCGCCGCCGACACGCCGTGGGTCGCGCCGTCGTCGATGTAGGGCGGGACGAGGTTAGCGACGTTGCGCAGGACAAACAGTTCGCCGGGGGCCGAATCGAACACCCGCGTCGGATCGACCCGGCTGTCGACGCACGCGATGACCATCATCTTCGGCGCCTGGCCTTGGTGGGTGAGCTCGTCGAAGCGCGCGCGCTGGTCGTTGTACGGGCCGGCGCGGAAGCGGCGGTAACCGTCGATCAGCGCGTCGAACGCGGTCATCGGCCGGGTTCCTTGCAGCGCGAAAGGTTACATTGGTGAGAGCGCCACGCTTGTGAAGAACCTGGTAGAAACGACTCGCTTGTCGCCCGCCGACGCAGCGACGGGGGGCACGGCGATCCTCCCCGCGCGGGGGGAGGTGGCACGGCGCAGTCGTGACGGAGGGGCGGTCGAGCGAGGGGCCGCAGCCCGTGCCCCACACGCTCCTCCGGCGCTGCGCGCCACCTCCCCGCGGGCGGGGAGGATCGCGCGGCGTGGACGGGTGGGGCAGCGTTCATGCCGCCCCCATGCCAAATCCGTACCATGTAGGACAGCGCCAATCGCCACACCCGGCGTTGGCTTTGCCGCCGCCGCGGCCTATCTGGAGGGCATGACCGAGCCGCTCGCCGTCCCGTCGCCGCCGCGCGTCCGCAAGCCTGACTGGCTCCGCGTCCGCGCGCCGACCTCGACCGGGTTCGCGGAGACGCGACGGCTGATGCGCGAGCTTAAGCTCACCACCGTGTGCGAGGAGGCGGCGTGCCCCAACATCGGCGAGTGCTGGACGCAGAAGCACGCGACGGTGATGATCCTTGGCGACACCTGCACCCGCGCGTGCGCCTTCTGCAACGTCAAGACCGGGATGCCGGGGCCGGTCGACGCCCTCGAGCCACAGCACGTCGCCGAAGCGGCGGGGGCGCTCGGACTCGAGCATATCGTCGTCACCAGCGTCGACCGTGACGACCTGCCCGACGGCGGCGCGGGACAGTTCGTCAAGGTGATCGACGCGCTCCGCCGCCACGCCCCGGCGACGACGATCGAGATTCTGACCCCAGACTTCCGCAACAAGGCCGACCGGGCCGTGGCGGCGATCGTCGCGGCGCGGCCCGACGTCTACAACCACAACCTCGAGACGGTGCCGCGGCTGTACCCGACGATCCGGCCGGGGGCGCGCTATTTCCACTCGTTGCGCCTGCTCGACCGGGTCAAGGCGCTCGACCCGTCGGTGTTCACCAAATCGGGGTTAATGGTCGGGCTTGGCGAGGGACGCCACGAGATGCACCAGGTGTTCGACGACATGCGCTCGGCCGACGTCGATTTCCTCACCGTCGGCCAGTACCTCCAGCCGACCCCTCGGCATGCGAAGGTCGTCGAGTTCGTCACCCCCGACACCTTCCGCAGCTGTGCCGCGATCGCCCGGGCGAAGGGCTTCCTCCAGGTGGCGGCGTCGCCGCTGACGCGGTCGAGCTACCACGCGGGCAAGGACTTCGCCGCGATGCGGGCGAAGCGCGCGGCGGCGTTGGCGCAGTCGTGACGGCGCTACGGTGGTGCAAGGGGCTGCGGCTCGATCCTCCCCGCAGGCAGGGAGGATCGTCGCAACCGGCCATGGCCCCCGCAAATCACGAGCGAAGCGCCACCTGATGCCGCGCCACGTCGAGGACCGCTTCCTCCCCTACACGCCCGAGCAGATGTTCGACCTCGTCGCCGACATCGGCCGCTACGCCGAATTCCTGCCTTGGGTCCAGGCGATGCGGGTCACGGCGGACGACGGCCGCGTCGTCATCGCTGACATGGTCGTCGGGTTCAAGATGGTCCGCGAACGCTTCACCAGCCGGGTGACGCTCGACCGCCCGCGGTCGGTTGCGGTCGACTACATCTCCGGGCCGCTCAAGTATCTGAAGAACGACTGGACCTTCGCCGCCGCGCCGGGGGGCTGCACGATCCACTTCGCCGTCGACTTCGAATTCCGGTCGAAGCTGTTCGAGCGCCTCGCCGGGGTGTTTTTCGGCGAGGCGTTCCGCCGGATGGTGGCCAGCTTCGAGAAGCGGGCCCGCGAGCTCTACGGCGCACCGGTCTCCGCCGGCAGCAGCAGCTCGAGCGCGAACAGGACCGCCTGACGCCTGATCTCGCTGCGACCGAGGTCGCCGAAATGTTTGGTGTCGGCATGCTTGCTGTCGGGGTCGCCCCGCCGCGCGACGGCGAAAACGACGGTGCCGACGGGCTTGAGGTCGCTCCCGCCGGCCGGACCGGCGATGCCGGTGACGGCGACGGCGACGTCGGCGCGGCTGTTCTTGAGCGCCCCCTGCGCCATCTTCCACGCGACGGCGACCGACACCGCGCCGAAGGTGGCGAGGATGTCGTCGTGAACGCCGAGGCTCTCCATCTTCGCCTCGTTCGAATAGGTGACGAAGCCGCGGTCGACGACGTCGGACGATCCGGCGATCTCGGTCAGCGCGGCGGCGACAAGCCCGCCGGTGCACGATTCGGCGGTGACGATCGTTCGTCCGGCGGCGCGGTTGGCGTCGATGACGCGGGCGGCGAGAGCGAGGACTTCGGGGTCGAACATCTTACTTTCTTTCTGTCATCCCGGCCTGCGCCGGGATGACAACGTATGATGGGAATTCATCCCGGCACTCGCACGCTGGCCGCCGCTTGGGCCGCGATGCCCTCGCCGCGGCCGGTAAAGCCGAGCCCCTCGGTAGTCGTCGCCTTGATGCTGACCGATCGGCAGCCGGTGATGTCGGCGACCCGCGCGGCAAAGGCGGCACGGTGGGGACCGACCTTCGGCGCCTCGGCGATGATCGTCAGGTCGAGGTGGTCGATAACCCCGCCGGCGGCGGCGACGAGAGCGCAGGCGTGGGCGAGGAAACGGTCGGAACTCGCGCCGCGCCACTGGGGATCGCTCGGTGGGAAGTGGGTGCCGATGTCGCCCGCGCCGATCGTGCCGAGGACGGCGTCGGTCAGCGCGTGGAGGCCGACGTCGGCGTCGCTGTGGCCAATCAAGCCGTGGCTGTGGGGCACGCGGACGCCGCACAGCCACAGGTGGTCGCCGGGCCCGAAGCGGTGGACATCGAAGCCGGTCGCGCTGCGCGGGATCATGCGCCCCGCTAGCATGGCGTCGGCACGGGCGAAATCGTCCGGCGTCGTCAGCTTGAACGCCGCCTCGTCGCCGGCGACGAGCGCGACTTCAAGGTGGTTGAGGCGGGCGATCGCGATGTCGTCGCTCGCCTCGCGCGCCGCGGCACCGCAACGCCCGGCGGCGACGTTGCGGTGGGCGGCGTGGATCGCGGCGAAGTCGAAGCCCTGCGGCGTCTGTACGCGGTGGAGGCGGGTGCGGTCGACCTCGCCGTCGACCATGACGTCACCGGTGCGCAGCGAATCGACCACCGGCAGCGACGGCGCGGCCCCTCGGCCGTCGTGCAGCGCCGCGATCACCCGGTGGATCATGCCGACGGTAACAAACGGCCGCGCGGCGTCGTGAATGAGGACGTGGGTCGGCGGATAGTCCTCGTCGGCGAGGTCGTCGAGCCCGGCAAGGACCGATTCGCGCCGCGTCGCGCCGCCTGCGACTGGAGGCCCGAGCGATAGCCCGGCGACGGCGTCGGCATACAGCACGGCGTCGTCGGGATGGATGACGACCACCGTGCGCGCCACGGCAGGGTGTCCGGTAAACGCCGCGACCGCGTGGCGGAGCGCCGGCCGGCCGCCGACGGGGCGATACTGCTTGGGCACGCCGTCGCCGGCGCGGACACCGCGCCCGCCAGCGACGATCAGGGCGTGGACGATCACGCGCGCCGCTATAGCCGCGCCGGCCACCGCGGCAAGGGCACCGGTGTCGCGCGCTAGATTTCGCCGCAATCGCCGCCCCGCATCCTTGCCGCGGTGCAGCGAAATGGGTACGATGCTTGCCTGAAAATTAGGCAATCGTCCGTGCACCCGCTCCCGCCCATCGCCGTCGGTCCACACCGGCTCGATCCCGTCGTGCTCGCGCCGATGACCGGCGTCACCGACCTGCCGTTCCGGACCATCGTCAAGCGCTACGGCGCGGGGCTGACGGTAACCGAGATGATCGCATCGGAAGCGATGGTTCGCGAAACGCGCCAGTCGGTGCAGAAGGCGGCGTGGAGCCCGACCGAGGAGCCGGTATCGATGCAGCTCGCAGGATGCGAGCCGCGGGTCATGGCCGAAGCGGCGAAACTGAACGCCGACCGCGGTGCGGCGATCATCGACATCAACATGGGCTGCCCGGTCAAGAAGGTGGTCAACGGCGACGCCGGCTCGGCGCTGATGCGCGACCTGCCGCGGGCGACCGCGATCATCGCCGCGACGGTCGCGGCGGTCGACGTGCCGGTGACGCTTAAGATGAGGATGGGATGGGATCACGCCAGCCTCAACGCCCCCGAGCTGGCGCGGATCGCCGAGGACCTGGGTGTGAAGATGATCGCGGTCCATGGGCGGACGCGGTGCCAGCTTTATCGCGGCGAGGCCGACTGGGCCTTCGTGCGGCGGGTCAAGGATGCGGTGACGGTTCCGATCATCGTCAACGGCGACATCGGTACCCTCGCCGACGTCGACGCCGCGCTTGCGGCGAGCGGGGCCGACGGGGTGATGATCGGGCGCGGCGCCTACGGCCGGCCGTGGCTGCTCGGCCAGGCGCTCGCGTGGCTGGCGACCGGCCGGCGTGCGCCCGATCCCGATCTCGTGGAGCAATATGCCGTGATTACCGGCCATTACGCGGCAATGCTCGACCACTACGGCAGCCACGTCGGTCTCAACCTGATGCGCAAGCACCTCGGCTGGTACACCAAGGGCCTGCCTGGATCGGCCGACTTCCGCAATGTCGTCAACCAGGAGCCCGATGCCATGCGGGTGCTGGCGATGCTCGCCGACTTCTATGCACCGCTGCTCGATCGCGGTGAGCCGGTCGCGCTCGCGGCATGAGGAGCATACAAGCGATCCGCCCTCCCGCACGCGGAGGAGACCTTCGGTGAGCGTCTTCCCCCTTCGCCGCCGCCTGCGCGCCAAGGCCCTCGTCGCGCCGCCGCTCGATCTGGTCGCCGCGCTGCCGCTCCCGGTGGTCGTTCTCGATCCCGACGGCGTGGTGGCGCTGGCCAACACCGCAGCCGAGGCGTTCCTCAACGCCAGTCAGGCGAGCCTCGGCGAACGCGGCCTCGCCGCGAGCTTCGCCGCCGACGCGCCACTCGTCGCACTGATCGCCGATGCGCGCGCCGCCGGCACCGACCTGACCGCCTATGACAGCGAGATCGCGCTCGCCGGCGGGCGAACCGTCCGCGCCGACGTCTTCGTCACGCCGCTGACGGACGCGGCGGGATGGACGATGGTCAGCTTCCAGGCGCGGACCGTCCCGGCGCTCGCCGCGCGCCAGCTGGTCAACCAGTCGGCGGCGCGGTCGGCGGTCGGGGTCGCAGCGATGCTCGCGCACGAGATCAAGAACCCGCTGTCGGGCATCCGCGGCGCGGCGCAGCTCCTCGGTCAGAGTGCCGAAACGCGCGCCGACGCCGAGGGGCGCGAGCTGACGACGCTGATCTGCGCCGAGGTCGACCGCGTCGCCGCGCTGATCGACCGGATGGAGGGGTTCACCGACACCCGGCCGGTGGCCAAGTCGGCCGAGAATATCCACGCCGTCCTCGGCCACGTCCGCAGCGTCGCGCTCAGCGGCTTCGCGCGCGGCCTCGCGGTCCGCGAGCGCTACGATCCGTCGCTGCCCGCGGTCGCCGGCAACTACGACGCCCTCGTCCAGGTCTTCCTCAACCTCGTCAAGAACGCCGCCGAGGCGGTCGCCGCGGCGGGCGGGCAGGGGGGCAGCATCACGCTAACCACCGCCTATCGCCATGGCTTCCGCGTCGCTGCCGAGGGGTCGAAGCTCCGCGTCGCGCTGCCGCTCGAGGCGTGCGTGATCGATACCGGGGCAGGTCCCGCGCCGGAGGTCGCGCGGCACATGTTCGAGCCGTTCGTGTCATCGAAGCGGGCCGGCGGCGGCCTCGGTCTCGCGCTCGTTGCCAAGATCGTCGGCGATCACGGCGGCATCGTCGAGTACGAGCGCGCGACCGAGCCGCCGCGGACGATCTTCCGCGTCCTGCTGCCGACGGCATGATCGACGAAGCCCCCGCACCGCCGGCCGGCGCGGCCGCGGTCGCCACGGTCATCGTCGCCGACGACGACGCCGCGATCCGCACCGTCGTCCGCCGCGCGCTGACCCGCAGCGGCTATGCCGTCCGCGCGACCGAGAGCGCGGCGGGGCTGGCGCGGCTGCTCGACGACGGCGTCGGCGACGTCGTTGTCAGCGACGTCATGTTCCCCGACGGCAACGGCCTCGACGCGCTGCCGGCGCTGATCGCGCGGCGGCCGGGCCTAAAGGTCATCGTCGTCAGCGCGCAGAACACCCTGTCGACCGCGGTCCGCGCGACCGAGGCGGGGGCATTCGACTACCTGCCCAAGCCGTTCGACCTCGACGAGCTGACCCGCGCCGTCGCCAGCGCCGTCGCGGCGAACGCCGCCGCGGTCGCCGCGCCGGAACCGCAGTTCGGTGACGACCTGCCGCTGATCGGCCGCTCGCCGGCGATGCAGGAGGTCTACCGGACGATCGCACGGGTCGTGCCGACGACGCTGACGGTGATGATCCTCGGCGAGTCGGGGACCGGCAAGGAGCTCGTCGCGCGCGCCATCCACGACCTCGGCCCGCGCCGCGCCGCGCCGTTCGTCGCGGTCAACATGGCGGCGATTCCGCGCGAGCTGATCGAGAGCGAGCTATTCGGCCACGAGCGCGGCGCCTTCACCGGCGCCGCCGCGCGCGCGTCGGGGCGCTTCGAGCAGGCCGAGGGCGGAACGCTGTTCCTCGACGAGATCGGCGACATGCCCTTGGACGCGCAGACGCGGCTGCTCCGCGTCCTCCAGTCGGGCGACTACACCGCCGTCGGCGGGGCGCGAGTCCAGCGCGCCGACGTCCGCATCATCGCCGCGACCAACCAGGACCTGCGCCGCCTGATCGACGCCGGGCGCTTCCGCGAGGATCTCTACTACCGCCTCAACGTCGTCCCGCTCCGCCTGCCGCCGCTGCGCGCTCGTGCCGACGACGTGCCGGCGCTGGCGCGACACTTCCTCGACCGCGCCGCCGCCGAGGGGCTGCCGCGCAAGGTGCTCGACGACGCCGCGACCGACGCGATCCGCGGCCATGCCTGGCCCGGCAACGTCCGCGAACTCGAGAACCTGATGCGGCGGCTGGCGGCGCTGACCCGCGGCGACACGATCGGCGCGGCGGCGATCGTCGACGCGCTTGACGTCGTCGTCGCGCCGTCGTCGGCGGTGATCGGCGACACGAACGCCGGCGATCTCGCCGACGCCGTCGAGCACTACTTGGCGAGCTATCTCGGCGGGTTCGGGGCCGAGCTGCCGCCCGACGGCTGGTACGACCGCGTCCTCGCCGAGATCGAACGCCCACTCCTCCGCCTCAGTCTCGCCGCAACAGGCGGCAACCAGATCCGCGCCGCGCGACTGCTCGGGATCAATCGAAATACGCTACGGAAGAAGCTGCTCGACCACGGCATGGACGCAAGCGCGGGGCGGGGTTGACAGCGATCCTCCCCGCTCGCGGGGAGGTGGCACCGCGCAGCGGTGACGGAGGGGCGGTCGGGCGAGGAACTGCGGCCACCGGTCGACCGCCCCTCCGGCGCTACGCGCTACCTGCCCGCGGATTGGGGGGATCGGCATTCGTCACATCGCGGCAACGCATGTGTTCCTTTTGTCACGCGAAGCGCGTAACATCGTGCGCAATGGATGCGCAGCCCGCTCGTCAGCGCCGGTCGCACCGCTGGCGGTCGGTCCGCCGGCGGTACAATCGCTGGGTCCGGCGGGTCGACCTCTATCCACGCCTCGAGCTGATCGCCGGCCTCCTCGTCGTCGTCCTCGGCGGGGCGAGCTATGCCCTGCTGACCGGACGCAACGCGCCGGTGTCAGGCTATTCGCCGCCGGTGGTGACGCTCGTCCTGGTCGCCAACCTGCTGCCGCTGATGGCGCTGATCGTCCTGGTCGCGCGCCGCGTGACGCTGCTGCTGACCGCGCGGCGGCGGGGCGCACCGGGGGCGCGGCTCCACGTCCGGCTGGTTGCGCTGTTCGCAACGATCGCGGCGGTGCCGACGCTGCTCGTCGTCGTCTTTGCCTCGCTACTATTCCAGTTCGGTGTCCAGTTCTGGTTCTCCGACAAGGCGCGCGCGGTGTTCGAGAACGGCGACAAGATCGCCAACACCTACGTCGATGAGCAAACGCGGCGGATCGTCGGCGACCTGCCGGCGATGGCGCACGACATCGCCGGCTACGGCAGCGAGTTCGGCTACGGCTCGCGCGACTTCGGCGAGGGGCTGATCTTCCAGCTGCGGAGCCGCCACTTCACCGCCGGCACGGTGTTCACCCCGGCGGGGACGGGCTACCGGACGCTCGCCGTCGGATTCCTCGACAAACCCTACGCCGTCCGCCTTCAGCCGCAAGACCTCGCCCACGCCCGCGCGGGCCAGGTCCAGATCATCGCGCAAGCTCCCGACCGGATCGAGGCGGTGACCCGCATTGACGCCGGCCATTACCTCTACGTCGCGTCGTCGGTCGATCCGCGGGTGCTGGCGCAGGTGGTGGGGACCAAGCGCGCGCTCGCCGACTACCGCACCATCCTGTCGCGCAGCCGGGCGACTCAGCTGCGCTTCTTCGCGCTGCTGATCGTCGTCACGCTGCTGATCCTCGCCGCCGCGGTTGGGTTCGCGCTGTGGCTGGCGACGGCGCTGGTTCGGCCGATCGCGCGGCTGGCCGACGCGGCCGAGCGGGTCGGAGCGGGCGATCTCGACGCGCGGGTGCCGGTCAAGGGGTCGCCCGACGAGATCGGCACCCTCGCGCGCGCGTTCAACCGGATGACCGGGGAGCTGAAGGCGCAGCAGACGGCGCTCGTCACCGCCAACGGTCAGCTCGACACGCGGCGGCAGTTCACCGAGGCGGTGCTGTCGGGGGTGTCGGCCGGCGTCGTGTCGATCGACGCAGCGGGAACGATCCGGCTGGCCAACGACAGCGCGGCGGCGCTGCTCCAGACGGCCGATCTCGCCGGCCGCCGCCTCGCCGACGCCGTGCCGCAGCTCGCCGCGCTGCTCGACGAGGCAGCGGCGCGCGGCCTCGCGGCGGGG
>CAHJWT010000051.1 GCA_903643075.1 Sphingomonadaceae bacterium
GCTGGCGGCGCTGGGGCTCGCCGACGCGGCGGCGCGGACCGGGCGCTGCTACCTCCGCCTGACTGTCGCCGACCGGCCCGGCGTGCTCGCCGAGCTGACCGCGATCCTGCGCGACGCCGGCGTGTCGATCGAGAGCCTGATCCAGCGCGGCACCTCCGCCGAGGGGGGTGACGTGTACGTCGTCATGGTCACTCACGCCGTCCGTCATGCCGCCGTCGCCGCGGCGCTCACGCGGATGGCCGGCTCGCCCAGCGTCACCGCGCCGCCGGTGATGATGCACTTGCTCGATTTCTGATCGCGCTCGTCATCCCCACGGCGGGGACCCGTCTCCGCAGACCAGAGGCGATGGGTCCGCGCTTTCGCGGGGATGACAGTATGCTTTGAAGCGTCGCCTCTTTCAGCTACCTCCCGCGAAACGATCTTAGGAGCCTTCATGCCGTCCAGCGCCGTTGCCGTCAGTTCAGTCCTCGATCGCGCCCTCGTTCTCGAAATGGTCCGGGTCACCGAAAAGGCGGCAATTGCATGTCGCGCGCAGATCGGGCGGGGCGACGAGCACGCCGCCGACGCCGCCGCGGTCGAAGCGATGCGCGATGCGCTTAACGAGCTCGACTTCGACGGCACCATCGTCATCGGCGAGGGCGAGCGCGACGAGGCCCCGATGCTGTTTATCGGCGAGAAGGTCGGCCGCGGCCGTGACGAGGGCGGCCGCGGGCCGAAGATCGACATCGCGCTCGACCCGCTCGAAGGGACGACGATCACCGCCAAGGCCGGGCCGAACGCCTTGGCCGTCCTCGCCATCGCCGAGGCGGGGGGGCTGCTCAACGCTCCCGACGTCTACATGGACAAACTCGCGATCGGGCCGGGCTATGCCGACGACGTCGTCGACCTGTCGCGATCGGTGACCGACAACGTCACCGCCCTCGCCGCCGCCAAGGGGGTCGCGCCGGCGGCGATCACCGCGTGTGTCCTCGACCGGCCGCGCCACGAGGCGCTGATCCGCGAGCTGCGCGGGATCGGCTGCGGCATCGTCCTGATCGGCGACGGCGACGTCGCCGGCGTGATCGCGACGACGAACCCCGACACCGGCATCGACATCTATCTCGGCAGCGGCGGCGCGCCCGAAGGGGTGCTCGCGGCGGCGGCGCTGCGCTGCGTCGGCGGCCAGTTCCAGGGGCGGCTGGTGTTCCGCAACGACGACGAGCGCGGCCGCGCGCGCAAGTGGGGCATCGCCGACCTCGACCAGATCTACAAACTCGACGACCTCGCCAAAGGCGACGTCATCTTCGCCGCGACGGGCGTCACCGACGGGTCGCTGCTGGCCGGGGTGAAGACCCGGCGCGACGGCACGGTGACGACCGAGAGCGTCGTCATGCGCGCCTCGTCGGGAACCGTCCGCTGGGTTCGCGGCGAGCATCGCGGACCATTGTAGCTTTTCCTCTCCCGCTTGCGGGAGAAGCGACTCGCGCGGCGGGTGACGGTGTACCGCAAGCGACACCAGCGCGACGGCGGTCAACTACGCCAAGTCGACACCTTCACCCCGGGCCGCCGCGCCTCCAGGGGCGTCTCTCGCTCTCTCCCGCTCGCGGGAGAGGGACGGTGCCGCGGCGAACTCGCGCCACAGCATGACCATGACCGCCATCACCGCGGGGCCGACGAACAGCCCGAGGAGCCCGAGCGTCTCGACTCCGCCGAGGATGCCGACGAGAACGAGGAGGAAGGGCAGGCGGGTGGTCGATCCGATCAGCGCTGGTCGGAGCGTATGGTCGACGACGAGAACGAAGGCGAGGCCGACGACCCCGATGGCGATCGCTGCGGCGGTCGCGCCGGTCCCGGCGAGCACCAGCGCCGCGACCGAGATCAGGACCGCCGCCCCCATCGGGATCGCCGCGGCGACCCCGGTCAGGACGCCAAACAGCAGCGGGTGCGGCACTCCGCCGGCAACATAGGCGACCGACATCACCACCCCTTCGCCGACGCCGACGAGGACGAGACCGTTGATCGTGCCGCGCACCGACAGCAGGATCAGCTCGGCGACCTGCTCGCCGGCGACGCCGAACAGCCGCTCGCCCGCGCGCCGCGCCTGCGCCGCGACGGCGACGCGGTCGCGCAGCAGGAAGAATAGGGTCAGCAGCGAGAAGGCGAAGATCACCGACCGGCGCAGCACGTCGACGCCGAACAGCCGGGTGTGGTGCATGACGACGGCGTTGACCCGATCTAGTGTCTCGGCGGCGTCGGCGGGGGTGGCAAGCGTCGTCGACCACCAGCCGGCGATCGCCTCGCGGCCGATCGGCAGGTCGGCGACGATGCCGGGCAGCGGCAGGCCCTCGGTCCGCGCCGTCGTCAGCCAGCCGGTCAGCTGCTGTCCCTCGTGCGCCGCCTCGACCACGGCAAGCGTCAGCGGCGCGATGACGAGGACGGCGACGAGAAGTGTGACGAGCGCCGGCAGCGCCCACCGCCGCCCCTCCGGCCAGCGCGCCTCGAACCGCTGATAGAGCGGGGCGATGGCGATGGCGATGATGCCGCCCCACAGGATCGCGCGGAGGAACCCGGCGCTGATCCACGCGGCGAGCGCGACGACGCCGACGGCCAGGAGGGCGCGCGCGATCCGGTGGCTCGGCGGCGCATCGTCGTGGGGCACCGGAGCGGGGGCGGGCGGCACGGTCATGCCTCGCCTCTAGCAGGCGCGTCGCTAGCAGGCCATCGCGCGCGGCCGGCCCGCGGTCGGCCTGCGGCTGATCATTGCCTTGCCTCGCGCCGATGATACTCTGCGTCCGACGGCGGGACCCGGGGCCGGGGCCCGACGGGCGATCGGGCGTCGACGGTAGGTGGACGCGCGCGGCGACAGGGCTTTTATTGGGGGAGAAGATCGATGCGGTGGTTCGGATTTGCCCTCGGGTTGACGGCGCTTCCCGCCCTCGCCGGCCCGGTGCCGGTCGAGCCGGCGCTGCGCGGGCCCACGATCGCACCATCGCCGGTGACCGAGGACTATTTCGGGACCAAGGTCACCGATCCCTACCGCGGCGTCGAGAAGCTCGACCCCGCCACGCTCGACTGGATGCGCGCGCAGGGGAAGGTGACGCGAACCGTGCTCGACAGCATCGCGCCGCGCGCGGCGTACCTCGCCCGGATGACGGCGCTGACCGGGGCGTTCGGCGCGGTCCGCGACGTCCAGTGGGGCGGCGACAAGCTGTTCTATCAGGAACGCGCGCCGGGCCGCGACCAGTTCGACCTGATGGTCCGCGAGGCCGACGGCGGCAAGCGCCGGGTCATCGACATGCAGGCGTTCATCGCCGCGCACGGCGGCGTGCCGCACGCGATCGACCACTACGCGCCGAGCCGCGACGGCAGCCGGATCGCGGTCGGCATCTCGGCGGCGGGATCGGAGGACAGCCAGCTCAGCGTGATCGATGCCGGCGGCGCGACCGTCGCCGGTCCGGTCAGCCGCGCGCAGTTCGGTGCGGAGTCGTGGCTCGACGACGGCAGCGGTCTGTTCTTCAACCGGCTCCAGGAGCTGAAGCCCGGCCAGCCGATCAGCGACAAGTACAACGACTCGACCGCCGTCTTCTGGGACCTGCACGGCGAGCCGCGGGTCGTCGTCGGACGGACGCAGAAGCTCGGGCCGGTCGTCGATCCGGTGCGCGCGCCGGCGATCGTCGTGACGCCGGGATCGGACATGGCGCTGCTGGAGGTCCAGAACGGCGTCCAGAACGAGGTCGAGGCGTGGGTCGCACCGCTGGCCGATGCGCGGGTCGGGACGGCGACGTGGCGCAAGATCGTGGTCGAAGCCGATGCCGTCACCCGGATCGCGGGCGACAAGGGCCACCTCCTTCTGCTCAGCCACGCCGGCGCGCCGACCTTCAAGGTCATGGTCATGCCGTGGAGCGGCACGGCGGCGACCGCGACCGTCGTCGTCGCGGCGCGGCCCGCGCGGATCAACGAGTCGGTCGGCGTCGCGCGCGATGCCTTCTATGTCGGCGGCCGCGAGGGGCTGAACGCGCGCCCGCTGCGGATCGCCGCCGACGGCCGCGCCGCGCCGGTCGCGCTGCCCTATGCGGGCACGATGGGCGAGGTCGTCGCCGATCCCGACCACGACGGCGCGGTGTTCGAGCTCGACTCGTTCGTCCATCCGCCGACGACCTTCCGCGTCGCTGCCGGTAAGCCGACCGACCTCGGCCTCGAGACGCAGCCGGCGATCGACTTCGCCCGCTACCGCGCGGTCGAGATGACGGCGACGGCGAAGGACGGGACCAAGGTGCCGCTGACCGTGCTCACCGCCGCCGGGCCGGTCGCGGCGCGGCCGCTGCTGCTCGACGCCTACGGATCGTATGGCATCTCGGCGCTGCCCGGCTTCCGGCCGCGCTATCTCGCCTTCGTCGACGCCGGCGGCAGCTTCGCCGAATGCAACGTCCGCGGCGGCGGCGAGCTCGGCGAGGCGTGGCGGCTCGGCGGCAAGGACGCGGCCAAGAAGAACACGTGGCGCGACGCGATCGCCTGCGCCGAGGCGCTGATCGCCGCCGGCTACACGACGCGGGACCAGCTCGCCATCACCGGCACCTCGGCCGGCGGGATCATGGTCGGGAGAGCGGCGACCGAGCGCCCCGACCTGTTCGCCGCGGCGATCACCCGCGTCGGCGATTCGAACGCGCTGAGGTCGGAAACGATGGTCTCGGGCCCGGCGAACATACCCGAGTTCGGTACGGTCAAGGACCGGCAGGGCTTCAGGAACCTCTACGAGATGGACGCCTATCAGCACGTCAAGGACGGCGTGCACTACCCGGCGTGGCTGCTCACGACCGGACTGACCGATCCGCGCGTCGCGCCGTGGGAGGCAGGCAAGATGACCGCGCGCCTCCAGGCCGCCGGCGGTCCCGCGCCAGTCCTGCTGCGGATCGAGGAGCAGGCCGGCCACGGCCTCGGCACGACGCGGACGACGCGCGACGCCGAGGAAGCCGACATCGCCGCCTTCGTCCTCTGGCGCGCCGGCGTCCCGGCGTGGCAGCCAGCGAAATGATGCGATCGGGTAGGTGATGGACGCACCAGGGTTCGAACCTGGGACCCGCCGATTAGGAGAGGCAATCTTGGTCAGACCTGACTGCATCCTGCGTGGTGCGGCCACCATTCTCCCAACAACGCGCGATGGTCCGAGCTATGCTTACCGATCGCAATTCGGTCACAGGAAGATTGCCATGACAATAGCGCTGCCAAGGTGTCTTTGTTGACCGCGAGGCACCGACGATCTCGATTGGAGCGGCGAACGTCCATGGGTTCGCAGCTGCGGCATCTTGAATCCGATCGCGCGAAGCGAAGGCCCCCCTCGATCCTGAGGGGGGGAAAGCGGCTTAACCGCTTCCGGGCACCGTGTCGGCGATTGCGGACGTTTGTTCATCGTAGGTCACGGACCTCTCAAATTGCCGGAGGGGGATTGCACAGGCCGCCAATGGGTGGCGATCCAACTGTTCCGGCCGTTTGTTCAGAAAGGAGGGCCGAGCGGCCCCCGGTTTCGTGAAAAAGAAGTTAAGCTATGCTGCCGGGATGGCGACACCGGCAGAGGCGAAAATGATCTGGCCCAAAGTCATAACGGCCGACTTACCGATGATGATCATCGGTCCGAGAATCGCGGCTACGGATTTCCACGGCCTTTCAGACGATGCTTGCCCTTGGGCGCGTAGTTCTGGCCTCAGACGGTGGCGCTATCGAATGTCAGCTCAAACCTCGCCGACTTGCCGCCGATACCCACTGCCGGTTCGCTAGGGGCCGGTAGCTTTGACCGAAGCTCCGGTAGGAATGATCACGACCCAATTTTTAGCGCGACGTCCTCCGCAATCTGAAGCTGATGCGCGTCGCCGACCTTCATGTCGATCGGCTTGGTATCCTCGACCGACGTAACCTGGATCACTGCTTCCACAGGCAGAACGGCACCCTGCACCGGGCTCGAACTTGCCATCGGTTGCTGTGCAGCGACCCCAGAAGTAACCAAAGCGGCGACGGGTTCGACGTCGACAATTGCGGCATCCGGTAGCCAGGCGAAGCAAGTGCCGCCTGCACAAAGGGGCGCATTTGTCGCTTGCGCCACGCATCGGCCTTAGACGCGGGTGTATGGTAAAGATAAATAAGAATAACTTACCAAGTAGTAAGAACTATGATGCATACTTTACATTGTTTAACATAACAATATTTAGTCTGTTAACTATGAAATTATTAGGAGTCATTCGTGAGAAGTATAACCTACATAAAGGTGGGAGTTGCTTATGCGTTTAAATCGTTATCATCGCCCAGGCGGCTGGCTTCCGTGGGGGCTAATAACAGCGTTCGTTATGATTTTTTTAGGGTTTGGCGCCGTGATTACGGCTCAGCTTCTTGATGATAGTAGAGACGTAGCTAACGAAAAATTAGTGAAGGTGCCTAAGTCGCATGAACGGTAAAGAACTGCTGAGGCTCATCGAAGACTATTGCGAGGTGTGCGGGGAGACTTTCAGTGGTCTTGGCCGACGCGTCATGGGTGATCCTAGTTTCGTCAGTGATCTTGCAAGAAAGGGGCGAAATCCGACCCCGAGGACTGTCGCGCGGATAATGCGCGGGATGGCGACAGACCTACCTACTCATGGCGAAAGGCGCTTGCACGGTCATCTGCGTGTTCGCCACGACGAGCTCCGTCGTGATCCCAGACGCTGCGGGATGGCTCTGTCGAATGCGACCGCCGGCTCTCAAAATGCCTGACCCCTTTACTCGCCGCATCGAAGAGCCGCTCGACGCTGCTGCGATCGAAGGGGAAGTAGTCTTGTTCGGCATGACGTCGCTTGCGCCATCAATGAGCGGCGCTGCGGCTCGGGAAACAGCACGCCGCCTGCTTGACGCTGCGAACGAGGTCGATCGGAAGCGTGGGCCGACACACTAAATCTGCAGGCGCATGGCGAGCGCAAGCCGGATGCCGCCAACTGCTTGAGCCGAGGAACAGAACGCCTGATTATTCGCGAGCGACGGGGATGCGCATCTGCCCGATGCATGGTGTCAGCCACGTAAACCAGATCTCTGTCGCACTTCGCCGCTCGGCACGTCGCTCGCCGTCGGACGACTGGAGTGTCGGATTTCTTTACAATCGCTTAAGACCGTTAATCAAAAACCGATGTTTTTGAATGGGTTATATCCCACTCATTTTTGGCATGATCGTTGCTGGGCAGGGGCCGAACCATAAGGAAATGCCCGATGTCGCTGTTGACCAAATTCGCCGCCGCCGCTTTCGCCGTTTCCGCCGTTGCGGCTAATGCCATGCTCCCGACATACCCGACGCCGGGTGTAGAGAATCCTGTGCTCTACACCTTCACGGCAACCGCCAACGGCGACCTCACTGCCTACTTCGCTGGCTCGGGCGCGTCGTACAACGAGACACTCGGCCTGCTGGTCAACGGCGTCGACACCGGCATCACCGGTCTGCAGAATCATACGACGCCGCTCGGCACCGCGCTCGACTTTGGCAGCGTCACCGCCGGCGACGTCCTGACCTTCTTCATCAACGTCCAGACGACCGGCGACACCTTCTACTCGAACCCGGCGCTCAACAGCGACGGCGTCAATCACGTCTATTCGACCTTCTACGCCGGCGGCGACTACGGCATCCCGGCCGGCCGCTACGTCGCCTTCGAGGACCTAAATGGCGGTGGCGACCTCAACTATGGCGACGAGCAGTTCGTGTTCGCCAACACCAGTGCGACGGTCCCGGAGCCGACTAGCTGGGCGCTGATGCTCGGCGGCTTGGGTCTTGTTGGCGGCGCGCTGCGCCGCCGCCACGTCGCCACCGCTTAACTCGGCTCGTCGCGCGATCAGGCCCGGCTCCGACACCGCTCGGAGCCGGGCCATTGTTTTGCGCTCGGCCTCCTGTAGCCTCCCGCGGAGCGCGGCCCGATCCAGCGAGGGATCGTGCTGCAGCTCATCTGAGCTGGAGAGGATCACGGCCCGTAATCTGACGCAGCCGCAGGCTGCCGCGATGTTGTGGTCAGGCGCAAGCTCGCGGATATGATCCTGCCCGCTTGGTGCCGCCCACCGTCGCGCGGGCGTCGCAACTAGGGAGGAGCATGACGGCCGCAACATCTCCGTGCCGGGCGGAGCGCAAACCAACGGCCGGTCAGGTCGTCGACCCTCACGGGAGCTACGGTCGCCGCGCGCAGACGGTTTGGCCATCAGGCGTAGCCGGTCAATGCCGCCAGCGGATCGTCGATCCGGAGTTCGTGACCACCTCTCGCGGTGAGGTCAGTTGAGCCACGAGCCGTGTGTTCGACGGCGACGGCGCGATTTCCTTGGGTGATGCGTTGGGCATTGGCAGCATGGGAGTTGGGTGTGGCGAACGACAGCAGTACCGAGGTTCCGGCAGTTTTGCCGAGGCTGGTCTCATCAAATAAGATCGAGGGCACGCCGGTCCTTACCCGAGATGGCGACAAGCTCGGTGCCGTCGCCGCCTTTCTCATCGATCGTTTCGACGGACAAGTCGATCATGTCGTAGTAGCTATGGGCGGCGTACTCGGACTTGGCAGCAGCTATCACCCTGTACCATGGTGTTTGCTGCGCTTTGACCCAAGCCGCGACGGTTACGTCTTATCCATTGACAAGGCCGTGCTCAGCAGTGGTCCGTCATTCAAGGCGGGCGGCAATGAACTGTTCGATGCCGCCTATGCGGCGCGTCTCCTGAGCTATTTCGGGCTTACAGCGCCACGATGATCGTAGTCTTCTGTTAGCCTCTCGAACGCGGGAGCGTCTGCGCATCGCTCGGCTAACTGACGACCGGCCGATTTGTAACTGGGAGATTTGGGTCGAATGGAATTAGATTATGCCCAGGCTGGACCCAAGCAAAACCCACAAACCCAAGCAATAATATAAGAAGAACAACAACTGCGCACACTACCAAGTGTCTATTCATTGGGCAGAAGTATTTCTCACGCTACCGTTAAAGTGGTGGACAGTTAGGTGATCACGTACAGGCTGAATAGCGGATGAGCGAGGGGCTGGCAGGTAAAGGACGCTGGAAAACGTCTAGATGAAGTTTTCCAGCGTCCAGACGAGGTTCAGTACCCGAGCTTGCCCTTCTGAGCTTCGCCCTCGCGGACGAGAGCGTCGTTGCCGGTGACCTTGCCGTAGCCTTCCTTGGCGACGCCCGCAACCTTGTCGCCGAACGACGCCCCGGCCGTACCGGTGCGGGTCGCGCCCGCCGTCCCGGCAACATCATCGACCTCGACCTCGGTGCGGCGGACGGTGTCGCTGACCGTCTCGGTCCGATCGTCGGCGGTCTTGCGCACCACCACCTCCTCGACCACCCGCGCATCCTTGGCGATGACAGCCTCCTCGGCGGTCTCGGTCATCTCGATCGTCCGCTCGCGAAACGCGTCGGCAGGCACGGTGCCGTCGCTGACCGAACGGCGCTCGACCGAGACACGCTCGTCACGAAGCGTTACCTGCTCGCTGACCGGCGTCTCGACAAGGTACGAGCGGACGCGGACGCCGCCGCGGTCGACCTCGCGCTTGCCGACGCGCAGCGTCTCCTCGACGACGGGGATGACTTCCTCGTCAGCGCGGCCGGTTGCATTTTGATCGAGGCGATCAGCGGCACCATAAGCCGCCGTCGCAGCCGGCGCACCAGCCCAGCCGCTCGCACGCCAGTCCTCGGCACGACCGTCGATGTCGACCGAGTTGGCGTTGTCGAGGATGTCGACAGCGGTGTCGGCCTTGTCGTCGTCGACCGTCGCCGTGAGCAGCGTGCCGCCGCGGCGGATGCCCTCTTCGTAGAGGTGGCGATCGTCACCCGGCGTGAACGCGCCTTTCAACGACGCCCAGAACCCCTGGCGCTCGGGCGAAGTCGTGCCGCTGCCGGCCAGACGGTCGTCGGCGTAGCCGGCCGCGGCCTTGTCGGTCAGGTCGACGTGGCTGACGTCGATCGCGGCCGCCTCGAGCCGGTTCTTGGCGGCCTCGGCATCGGCGCGGGTGTCGAACAGGGCAGTTATGGTACGGGACATTGGACTTCCTCTCTGCGGGGGTGGCGAGCGTGGGTGTGTGGGTTAAGGCAGCTTAGCGGCTGACGACGACGAGTTCGGTCCGACGGTTTTCGGCCTGGCCGCCGGCTGTCGCGTTGGTGTCGACCGGATCGGCGTCACCGCCGCTGCCGGTCGCGACCCGACCACCATCGACGTTCTTAGCACCGAGGGCCGTCTTGACCGCGTCAGCCCGGTCCTGGCCGAGCTTGACGTTCGCCGCCGAGGTGCCGCGAGCATCGGCGTAGCCAACGATCTTGACCTTGGCAGTCGGATACTTCCCGAGGACGCCAGCGACCTCCTCGACCGTCGCCCTATCGGCGGGGGTCAGCTCGCTCGAAGCTGTGGCAAAGTGCATGGCATCGAAAGCGAACGTCCGCGGCGCGGCCTCGCTGCCGGCGAGGTAAGCACCGAGCGCGCCGACCGACGCGGTCGTAGTTGCCGCGACTGTCGTTCCATCGGCTGCCGACGTTGTTGGCGCCGCCGGCGTGGCCGTCGTCGTGGTTGTCGTCGTCGTCTCGTCGCCGCGGTGACGCAGCAGCGCGTAGGCGAGGGCGAGCAAGCCCAAAAGGAGCGCGAGCCACGCCAGCCAGTTAACCGGCTTGCCTTTCTCGATGTGGACGTGACTCGGCGGGGCGCCGTCGGTTGGCTTGGGATCGGCCATCAGTTCGTCTCCTTGGTGGTGGCTTCGCGCTCGATCACCGCGCGCATGACGCGGCGGGTGACGGTCTGCTCGACCGGGTCAGCGGTCGGCACGCTGCGGACATGGACTTCCTCGACGAGGATCAGCTCGCGAATAACGCGGATGCGTTCCTCGACGACCGGGATGATCGTCACCTCACCCTCCTGACGCACTGTTGGCACGGCATCGACGACGCGGCCGACCGGCATCCGGTCGACGGTGACGTAGTTGCCGGTAAGCGTCGCGGCGACGACGACCGGCTCATCGTCGACGACCGTGCGGACCCGGACCCGGCCGGTCTCGACCCGCCGCGTATCGACGCTGACAGCTTCCTCGACGAGCGCGATCTTTTCGTGATTAACAGGGTCTACGTCGGTCACCGGTATGCATCCGCAGCTAAGGGGATCGCGACAGGTCGATGCACTGGCTGCTCCAGATCGCTGCGAGATGACGAGCGCCTCTCTTCGAGACCGACGCTGAAGCAGCGTCGCCAGAGCTCGTCAGGGATCTGACGCCGGCTAAACAGCGGCCCGAGACCGCGGTTCCATTGCAGTTGAATGACATCGTGCGCCACATCCGGGCACTTCACGACAGAGTTGCGCGGGTGGCGCCGGCGGTACCGGTTGACGGCATCCCTGAGCCATCAGCCAGATCGGCATGACCCGCCCGGATCGCCGTGATCTGCTCCTCGTCCCGCTGCTCAAGACCGATGAAACGATTTTCCGCCTTCTCGAGGACGCGGATGATCTCGTCGAGCTTGGCCTGCAGCGCAGCGCCCTCGCGGTTCTGCGTGTTCTGGATGAGGAAGACCATTAGGAAGGTGACGATCGTCGTGCCGGTGTTGATCACCAGCTGCCAGGTGTCGGAAAAATGGAACATCGGGCCCGCCGCCGCCCAGACAAGGACGGTCAGGCAGGAGAGCACGAAGGTCAGGGGCCGGCCGGTGGCGTAGGCCACCCCGTTCGCAGCCTGGGCGAACAGCCGGGTCATTCGCCGGACACTACGGCAACGACCGCACCGGCCGATTCGGGAACGCTAGCGCTGGCGCGCTGCTCGTACCGCGTCGCCATCTCGGCGTGCGCCAGACGCACGCGATCGTCGGTCGCATGCGCGGCGAGGTTGCGCGCCTCGCGCGCACGCCGCCAGTAGTAATCCTGTCGGGTTTCGTGGCTCATTGCGGAAGGACCTGTCGTCGGTCGCCGGGGCGCTTGCGGGCAAAGGGTCGCCGCCGACCCGACCGTGGACGGGGCGGCGCCGAGTCGCCTTAGTTGCGGATCGAACCGCGGCGAACGAGATTGACGATGCCAAGAAGGACCATCGCGCCGAGTAGCGAGACGGCGAAGGTGCCGATCGTCAGTGGCGAGTTGTTGATGTCGCCGTGGGCCAGGATCAGGCCGCCAACGGCCGCCCCGACGATGCCGACGACGACGTTGAGGATCACGCCGTTGTTGTCGCGCATGACCATCCCGGCGAGCCAGCCGACGATGCCACCGATGATGAGCCAGACGATAAGCGAGATCATTGGAGGTTCTCCGTTTGCGGTCTCCTTCAGCTAAACATCTCGACGAGGTTCCAAAAGATACAGCGATACTATGCTAACTGATGCAGGCGGATCAGCCAGGTGCATCCGCCGCGTGCCTGCGGCCTTCGCGCGCGAGCCGGCGAGGGCGATCGACACGACCACGTCCTCGGTTCCGCCGCCGCGCGAGGTCGTCGCGATGCTGCGCGGCAGGTTCGGACTGTTCGGGCCCCTGCTCGTCGGAGCGGGACTCTGCCAGGTGCCCGCCTACGCGCTCGCGGCGTGGATGCCGCACT
>CAHJWT010000052.1 GCA_903643075.1 Sphingomonadaceae bacterium
AGGCTCGCTTCGGCGGCGGGCACGATCGCCGGCGCGCGGTCGCGGCGCGGGAACAGCTTGCCGGCGGCGTGCATCAGGCTGAGCGCGGGGGTCCGCGGTGCGAAGGTGAACGCGAGGCTCCGCCGCGTGCCAGCCGCCAGCGACGCCACCGTCGCGACGATGTCGGACTGGGCATAATGGATCAGCGAGTCCATCGCGACGACATGGTCGAACACCCCGAGCCCGAGCATGTCGCCGACGCGCCAATCGATGCTGCCACCCGGAAAGCCGTCGGCGCCGAGGTCGGCGGGCGCACGCTCGCGGGCGATGCCGATCAGCTGCGCCGAGATGTCGATCGCCGTGACCCGCGCGCCGCGCCGCGCCGCCTCGACGGCGAGTGCGCCGGTGCCGCAGCCAGCGTCGAGGAGCGTCAGCCCGGTCATGTCGCCGGGCAGCCAGTCGAGCAGCATCCCGCGCATCGCCGTCCGCCCCGCGCGCACCGTAGCACGGATGCGGCTGACCGGCGCGTCGCTGGTCAGCGCCGCCCACGCGTCGAGCGCGGTCCGGTCGAAATAGGTCTCCAGCCGCCCGCGCGACCGGTCCCACGACGCCGACGATGGGGAGGGGGCGAGACTGGCCATCACTCGAAGCCGAGGAACTCGAAGATGTCGCGGTCCTTCATCGGCATCGCGTCGAGCGCATCAGTCCCGGCGTAGAGCGTCGCCGCCAGCCGCAGGTATTCGGCCTTGACCGCCTCGAGCTCGGGCGTGCTGTCCATCTCGAACACCGTGCACTTCTTCAGGCGGCTGCGGCGGATCGCGTCGAGGTCGGGGAAATGGGCGAGGCGCTTGAGCCCGGTCGCGGCGTTGAACCGGTCGATCTCGTCGGTCGCCGCCGAACGGTTGGCGATGACCCCGGCCATCCGCACCTCGTAGTTCTTCGCCTTCGCCTTGATCGCGGCGACGATGCGGTTCATCGCGAAGATCGAGTCGAAGTCGTTCGCCGCGACGACGACGGCGCGCTCGGCGTGCTGGAGCGGCGCCGCGAACCCGCCACAGACGACGTCGCCGAGAACGTCGAAGATGACGACGTCGGTATCCTCGAGCAGGTGGTGCTGCTTGAGCAGCTTGACCGTCTGGCCGACGACATAGCCGCCGCACCCCGTCCCCGCCGGCGGCCCCCCCGCCTCGATGCACATGACGCCGTTGAAGCCCTCGAAGCAATAATCCTCGGGACGCAGCTCCTCGGCGTGGAAGTCGACCGTCTCGAGGATGTCGATCACCGTCGGCATCAGCTTCTTGGTCAGGGTGAAGGTGCTGTCGTGCTTGGGATCGCAGCCGATCTGGAGGACGCGCTTGCCCATCAGCGACAGCGCCGCCGACAGGTTCGAGCTGGTCGTCGACTTGCCGATCCCGCCCTTGCCGTAGACCGCGAAGACCTTGGCCCCGTCGATCTTGTCCTTGGGGTCGAGCTTGACCTGGACGCTGCCGTCGCCGTCGAGCCTCAATGCCTTCGCCAGGGGCTTGCTGATGGTCGGGCGGTCGAGTTCGATCACGCTCATGCCAAGTTCCTCACGCGGCCATCGCGGGCGTGATGCCCTCGAGCCGGTCTTCGAGATCGTCACTGGCGTCGCGCAGCGCGGCGAGGGTCGCCGCGTCGGGCTGCCAGAAGTTGCGGTCGTGCGCTTCGAGGAGACGCGACGCCACCCGCATCGCTGCCTTGGGGTTGAGGTCGGCGAGGCGCGCGCGCATCGCGTCGTCGAGGATGTAGGTCTCGGCGGTGCGCTGGTAGACCCATGGGCTCACGTCGCCGGTCGTCGCGGACCAGCCCATCGTGTTGGTCATGTGGACCTCGATCTGGCGGACCCCCTCGAAACCGCTCGCGAGCATCCCCTCGGTCCACAGCGGGTTGAGCATCCGCGTTCGCGTCTCGAGCGCGACCTGCTCGCCGAGCGTCCGCACCTTGCCCGCTCCCTGCGTCGCGTCGCCGATATAGACCGGCGCAGCGCTGCCCTTGGCGCGGGCGATCGACCGGCTGATCCCGCCGAGGCTGTCGACATACTGATCGACGCTGGTCACGCCGAGCTCGACCGAATCGAGGTTCTGGTAGGTCAGGTCGACCCCGGCGAGCGCGCTCTTGAACATCGTCGCCTGCCGCGTCGGGGCGCCGGCGCGGCCGTAGGCGAAGCCCTTGCGCGCCTCGAACGCGTCGGCCAGCTCGTCGCCGTCGGACCAGACGCCGGCGTCGATCATCAGATTGACGTTGGCCCCGTACGCCCCCTCGGCGTTCGAGAAGACGCGCAAGGCGGCCGTGTCGAGATCGCAGCCGAGCCGCACGGCGTGGGCGAGGCTGTGCTTGCGGATGAAGTTCAGGTCGTCGGGCTCGTCGGTGACGCTTGCGAGGTACGCGGCTTCGGCGATCATCCGCGTCTGCATCGGCAGCAGGTCGCGGAAGATGCCCGACAGCGTGACGACGACGTCGATCCGCGCCCGGCCCAGCTCGGCCAAGGGGATCAGCTCGGCCCCGCACAGTCGGCCGTAGCCGTCGCGCCGCGGCCGCGCGCCCATCAGGCTGAGCACCTGCGCGATCTGCGCGCCCTCGGTCTTGAGGTTGTCGGTCCCCCACAGGACCATCGCGATCGATTCGGGGTAAGCACCGCCGTCGGCGGTCCGCCGCGCGATCAGCTTCGCCGCCATGTCGTCGCCGTCGCGGCAGGCGAAGGCCGATGGGATGCGGAAGGGGTCGAAGCCGTGGCTATTGCGCCCGGTCGGCAGCACGGCGGGGGTGCGCAGCACATCGCCGCCGGGGGCGGGGCGAATGTAGCCGCCGTCGAGCGCGTGGACGATCGCGTCGAGTTCGGTGTCAACGGCGAGGAGGGCGTCGGTCGCGGCGAGGTCGGCGAAGAAGCTGTCGTCCGCCGCGTCGGCGGGAACCTCGCCGGCGACGAGCGCCGCGATGGTGTCGCGTTCGACCGCCCGCCCCTGCGCCTCGGCGACCGCGGCGAGCAGGTCGACGCGCTCGGCCGGCGAGCAGCCGCGGCCGACGACGTGGAGGCCGTGCGGAATCAGCGTCGCTTCGAGCTCGTAAACCTTTGCCGTCAGGTCGAGCACCTCGGCCGCCGCCTCGCCGATCCACACCGGCTCGACGGCGCAGAGGTCGACCGCCGCCGCCTGCGTCTGGATGAGGAGCGCGAGCATCGCCCGCTCGGCCGCCGCGTCGGGCAGCGTCGCGCGGTAGCGGTCGAGCGTCGCACGGAGGTCGAGCAGCCCCTTGTACAGCCCCGCCTGCGCGATCGGCGGGGTCAGGTAGCTGATCAGCGTCGCGTTCGACCGGCGCTTGGCGATCGTCCCCTCGCTCGGGTTGTTCGCCGCGTAGAGGTAGAAATTCGGCAGCGACCCGATCAGCCGGTCGGGCCAGCTCGTCGCCGACAGCCCGGCCTGCTTGCCGGGCATGAACTCCAAGGCGCCGTGGGTGCCGAAGTGGAGGACGGCGTGCGCGGAGAAGTCCGTGGCGATCCAGCGGTAGAAGGCGCTGAACGCGTGCGTCGGGCTGAACGTCCCGTCGAACAGCAGCCGCATCGGGTCGCCCTCGTAGCCGAACGGCGGCTGGACCCCGACGAAGACGTTGCCGAAGTGCGCGCCGAGCACGTGGATACCGTGCGCGTCGGCAAAGCTACGCCCCGGGGCGGGCCCCCACTGCGCCTCGATCTCGGCGAGGTGCGGCTCGCGGCGGACATGGTCATCGGTGGCGATCCGCGCGGCGACGTTGGCATCGGCCCCGTACCGCGCCGCGTTACCGACGAGGATTGCATCGCGGAGCGCATCGACACTCGCCGGAACGTCGACCGCGTAGCCCTCGCCCTTGAGGCGGCCGAGCGTGTTGAACACGCTCGCGAACACCGATAGATAGGCGGCGGTCCCGACCGCGCCGGCGTTCGGCGGGAAGTTGAAGATCACCAGCGCGACCTTGCGCGCGGCGCGGTCGGCGCGGCGCAGGGCGATCAGCTTCAGGGTGCGGTCGGCGAGCGCCTCGGCGCGCTCGGGGCACGGCTGCATGATGCGGCTGCCGCCGTCGGTCGGGCCAGCCTGAACCGGGAACGTGCAGCCGCGGCCGCAGCCGGCGCAGGCGGTGCCATCCGAACGGCCGCCGAACACCGTCGGCACCGTCGCGCCGTCGAGTTCGGGGATCGCAACCATCATCGTCGCTTCGAGCGGGAGCAGTCCCTGCGTCCCCCGGCCCCACGCCTGGAGCGTCTGGAACTCGAGCGGGTGCGCCGCAAGGTACGGCACGTCGAGCCCCGCCAGCGTGTCGGCGGCGGCGGCGGCGTCGTTGTACGCCGGGCCGCCGACGAGGCTGAACCCGGTCAGCGACACGAGCGCGTCGATCACCGGCTTGCCGCCCGCCGTGAAGAAGGCGTCGATCGCCGGCCGCGAGTCGAGCCCGCTGGCGAAGGCCGGGATGACACGCAGGCCGCGCGCCTCGAACGCGGCAATGACGCCGTCGTAGTGGCCGGTATCGCTGCCGAGGACATAGCTGCGCAGGATCAGCATTCCGACGGTGCCGGTGACCACCTCCTTCGGAAGCGGCAGGTCGGCGGCGCGGGTCGCCATCCGCCCGGGCAGGCGCGGGTGATAGACGCCGAGGTCGGGGTATTCGGCCGGGGCCGCCGGGGCCATCGTCCCGCGCAGCGCCCGCCGCTCGCCGTCGGCGTAGCGGTCGACCAGCGTGCGGATCAGGTTGGCAAAGTTCTCGTCCGACCCCGCCAGCCAGTATTGCAGCGTCAGGAAATAGGCGCGGACGTCCTGCGCCGTTCCGGGGATGAAGCGCAGGATCTTCGGCAGGCGCTTGAGCATCGCCATCTGCCCCGAGCCCGACGACGCCGTCCCCGGCTTGCTCGATCCACGCAGCTTCTTGAGCAGCGCCAGCGGACCCTTCGCCGGCCGGTCCATCCGGTAGTCGCCGAGCCGCGTCAGCCGGACGATCGCGGCGTCGCTCATCGCGCCGACCATCGCATCGCAGTGGTCGCGCCGCGCGGTCAGCGCCGGCAGCACCGCCTTGATGTGGTCGTCGAGGAACAGCATCGTCGCGACGATCACGTCGCCGGCGGCGATGTCGGCGCGGCACGCGTCGAGGCTGGCGGGGTTCGCCTCCCAGTCGGCGGCGGCGTGGAAGGCGAGGCACAGCCCCGGGTGCGTCCGGCGCAGCATCGCCTCGGCGCGCGCCGCCGCCCCGGCGAGGTGGTTGTCGAGCGTGACGACGACGACGCGGACCGCCGGTGCGGCGGTCGCGGTGACGGCCTCAGCGCGCATAGTGCGACTTCGCATCGTAGAGCGTGTCGAGGTCGATCGCGACGAGCCCGCGCTCGGACGCGAACTTCTCGGTGTTCCGCCGCGCCTTGCCGCGGACGAAGAACGGGATCTTGCCGAGCTCCTTCTCCGCCGCCGGGGTCCACTCGATGTCGTTGGCCGCGACCGGCACAATGACGGCAGCCGCCTCGGCGGCCGGCAGATGCGACGCCCCTGCCGCGTCGTTGAACTCGAAATCGTCGCGGAACATCGTCAGCAGGTGCTCCTCGAGCCCCATGACGAGCGGGTGGACGAAGGTGTCGAACAGGACGTTCGCGCCCTCGAACCCCATCACCGGCGAGTAGCGCGCGGGGAAATCCTGGACATGGACCGGGGCCGAGATCACCGCGCACGGCACCCGCAGGCGCTTGGCGATGTGGCGCTCCATCTGCGTGCCGAGAACGAGTTCGCAGGCTGATGCGGCGATCGCCTCCTCGACGGCGAGGTAATCGTCAGTGATCAGCGCCTCGACGCCGCACCTCGCCGCCGCCTCGCGCAAAGGCTTCGCGAACTCGCGGTTGTAGCAGCCGAGCCCGACGACGGTGAAGCCCAACTCGTCGGCGGCGACCCGCGCGGCGGCGATGGCGTGGGTCGCGTCGCCGAAGATGAAGACGCGCTTCCCGGTCAGGTAGGTCGAGTCGACCGACCGCGAATACCACGGCAGCCGCGACGGATTGCTGCGCAGCAAAGGTGCAGCATCGATCCCCGTCAGCGCCGCGATCTCGCGGACGAAGTCGCTCGTCGCGCCGTGGCCGATCGGGACGGTGCGGACGGTCGGCTGACCGAAGGTTTTTTCCAGCCAGCGCGCGGCGGTATCGGCGATCTCGGGGTAGAGAACGATATTGAAATCGGCGTCGCCGAGCCGCGCGAGATCGGCCGGTGACGCCCCCATCGGCGCGGTGACGGCAACGTCGACACCGAGCTGGCCGAGGAGCTTCGTCACTTCTGTCACGTCGTCGCGGTGGCGGAAGCCAAGCGCCGTCGGCCCGAGCAGGTTGGCGCGCGGGCGGCGGCCGGCCATCGGGCTGCGCTCGACGGTGGTGTCGGCGAGCGTCCGCACCAGCGCGTAGAAGGTCTCCGCCGCGCCCCAGTTCTCCTTCCGCTGGTAGCTCGGCAGGTCGAGGTTGATCACCGGGATCGGCAGGTCCAGCGCCTTGGCGAGCCCGGCGGGGTCGTCCTGGATCAGCTCGGCGGTGCACGACGCGCCGACGAGGAGCGCCTGCGGCTGGAACCGGTCATAGGCGTCCTGGATCGCATCCTGGAGCAGCGCGGCGGTATCGGTGCCAAGGTCGCGTGCCTGGAACGTCGTGTACGTCACCGGCGGGCGCGCGTCGCGCCGCTCGATCATCGTGAACAGCAGGTCGGCGTAGGTGTCGCCCTGCGGCGCGTGAAGGACGTAGTGAACCCCGGTCATGCCGGTCGCCACCCGCATCGCCCCGACGTGGGGCGGTCCTTCGTAGGTCCAGACGGTCAGCTGCATGACCTACACCGCCAGCCGGTCGCGGCGGTCGAGCGGGCGGGCGAACAGCTCGGCCAAGTCGCCGGCCTGGTCGAAGCCGTGGACCGGGGTGAACACCAGCTCGATCGACCATTTCGTCGCGATGCCGGCCGCCTCGAGCGGGTTGGCGAGGCCGAGGCCGCACACCGCGAGGTCGGGCCGGTACGCGCGGACGCGGTCGAGCTGGCGGTCGACGTCCTGCCCCTCGACGAGCTGCGTCCCCGCCGGCAGCGCGGCGAGGTCGGCGGCAAGGTGGGCACGGTGGAGGTACGGCGTCGCGACCTCGACCGGGACCATCCCGAGCTCGTTCGCGAGGAAGCGCGCGAGCGGTACCTCAAGCTGCGAGTCGGGGAAGAAGAAGATCGTCTTGCCCGCCAGCCGGTCGCGGTGCCGGGCGATCGCGCGCGCGGCGCGGGCGCGGCCGGGGGCGACGACGCGGTCGAAATGGTCGGGCGCGATGTCGAACGCCGCCGCCGCCGCGCGCAGCCACGCCGTCGTCCCGTCGACGCCGAACGGGAACAGCGCCGGCAGGTGGGTCGCGCCGCGGTCCTCGAGCGCCGCCGCGGTATCGCCGAGGAACGGCTGGGCGAGGAGGAAGCGCGTGTTCGTGCCGACCGGCGGCAGGTCGGCGGCGCGGCGCGGCGGCAGGGTAAAGACGGCCGGAATACCGAGGTCGGCGAACAGGCGGCGGAACTGGTCCTCGACGACGTCGGGCAGCGCGCCGACGACGAGCAGCGACGGCGCGGCACCGGGCGCGGCCGCCGGCATTTCGGGGACGAGGGCGGCGAGGCACGCGTCCTCGCCCTGGGTGAAGGTCGTCTCGATGCCGCTCCCCGAATAGTTGAGGACGCGCGTTTCCCCGTGCTTGGCGTCGAGGCGGCTCGCAGCGCGCGACAGGTCGAGCTTGATCACCTCGCTCGGGCACGAGCCGACGAGGAACAGCAGCTTGATCTCGGGCCGGCGGGCGAGGAGGCGGTCGACGACGCGGTCGAGCTCCTCGTTGGCGTCGGCGAGCCCGGCGAGGTCGCGCTCCTCGATGATCGCGGTGGCGAAGCGCGGCTCGGCGAAGACCATCACGCCCGCCGCCGACTGGAGCAGGTGGGCGCACGTCCGGCTGCCGACGACGAGGAAGAACGCGTCCTGGATCTTGCGGTGGAGCCAGACGATCCCGGTCAGCCCGCAGAACACCTCGCGCTGGCCGCGCTCGCGCAGCACCGGCGGCAGGCGCGCCGGGAGATCGGCGGCGCGGTCGAGGACGGCGACGGTCATGCCGCGACGAGCCCCGCCGGGGCCGCGCCGAGCCGCGCCGCGCGCAGCTTCAGGACGAACTGCGTCGCGTTGACGGCGTAGGCGGCGTAGGCGGCGAGCGCGATCAGGAGCCGCGTGCGGTCGCTGCCGAGTTGGGCGAACAGCGCGACGACATAGGCGGTGTGGAGCGCGATCACGACCATGCTGAACGCGTCCTCCCAGAAGAACGCGGGGGCGAAGAGATAGCGGCCGAAGACGACCTTCTCCCAGATCGCGCCGGTGACCATGATCGCGTAGAGCGCCGCCGTCTTGGCGACGACCGACCACGTCGCGGCGACCAGCCCGTCACCGGTGAGGAGATAGCGGACGATGAGGGCGAGGCTGATCGCGAAGATGAGGAACTGGACGGGAGCGAGGATGCCCTGGACGAGGGTCCAGACCGTGGCGTCGCGGCGGGCGCGCTCGGCAGGCGAATACAGGGCCACCCTGCCGCCGTTCCTCCCCATCTCGTCGCCGTCGGCTTGCATTCGCCTCGCCTGCGCTTGCGTCGTCGTCACGAAAACTACGTCGAGCGACGGGAAGGTGTCAACACGGCTTTACGTCCAATTTTATTGACACTAAGATATCCAAACTCGATCCTGAATGAGCGTTGCCAAATGCTTGCCGTCGCCATAGCCTCGGTTCATCCGGCGATAACGGCCCGCGAAGGGCTGACCCGGAACGTGGCGGCAGGGGACGGATGCGATGGCGTCGGTGCGCACGGAAATCGATCAGGGCCCGCCGCGACGGGCGCGCGGGATCGACTCGTCGCCGCTCCGGATGGCGCGGCTGATCGAGGGCGAGATCATTCCGCGGCTGCTCCTCGCGCATCGTGCCGACCGCGACGTCGCGCTGCCGCCGCCGGCGGTCTTCACCGGCGGCGAGCCGCTGGCGTTCGCGCACCGCTCGCTCAACACCGAGGTCTATGGCCTGCTCGCCGAGATCGACGGCTATCTCGATCGCGGCGTGGCGATCGACGCGATCTATCTCGACCTGCTCGCCCCGACGGCGCGGGTGCTGGGCGACTTCTGGGACAACGACGTCTGCGACTTCGTCGACGTGACGATGGGCATGTGGCGGCTGCAGCAGGTCATCCACGAGCTGGGCAACCGCGCGCCGTGCCCCAGCGCGGCGACGCGCGCCGACCGGCGGGTGCTGTTCACCGTCCCGCCGGGCGACCAGCACAGCTTCGGGCTGGTGATGATCGAGGATTTCTTCCGCCGTGCCGGGTGGCGGACGTGGAGCGCGGCCGACGCGGCGCTGACCGACCTATGCGCGGTCGTCGAGCGCCAGTGGTTCGAGCTGATCGGGGTGACGGTCAGCACGCTCGATCACCTGGGCACGCTGCCGGGCGCGCTGCGCGACCTGCGCCGGGCGTCGCGCAATGCCGGCGTGGCGATCATGGTCGGCGGCCGGATCTTCACCGAGCAGCCGGGGCTGGCGACGGAGATCGGCGCCGACGGCACGGCCCCCGACGCGGCCAACGCGCTGCTGGTCGCGGAACGGCTGGTTGACCGCGGCGTCCGCCTCGACGGCAAGCCCTGACGCGCCCGACGGCCGCGTCGACTTCGTCGCGCCGGAAGCAACCCTCGGCGGTTTCGCACCCGACCTTGCCGCACGGTTGACGACGGTCGCCGCCGACATCGCCCTCGTTGTCGACGGCGGCGGCGTCATCCGCGACGTCGCCATCGCCAACCCCGAACTCGCGCGCGAGCCGCTCGCCCCGCTGCTCGGCCGCCGCTGGATCGACACGGTCGGCCCCGACAGCGAGTTCAAGGTCGACGAGATGCTGCGGACGACGCCGGCGCACGGCGTCGGCCGGTGGCGGATCGTCAACCAGCGGCGGAGCGACGGCGACTCGACGCTGACGCTGCGCTTCATGACGGTCGGCGCCGGCGACGACGGCAAGATCATCGCGCTCGGCCGCGACCTTCGCGCGACTGCGGCGCTCCAGCAGCGCCTGCTCCAGGCGCAGCAGTCGATGGAGCGCGATTATCTCCGCCTGCGCCAAGCCGAGTCGCGCTACCGCCTGCTGTTCGACGTGTCGGCCGAGGCGGTGCTGATCATCGACGCCGCGACCAACCGCTTCGTCGAGGTCAACCCCGCCGCGCGCGCGCTGATCGGCAGCGACGCCGCCGCCGTGCCGGGGGGATCGTTTGTCAATGTCTTCGAGGCCGGCAGCCGCGACCGGGCCGGAGCGCTGCTCGCGGCCGCCGCGGCGAGCGTCGTCGCCGACCCCGTCGAGGTCCGCCTCGCCCCGACCGGGCGCGACTGCCGGCTGTCAGCGACGCTCTACCGCCAGGACCAAGCGACCTACGTCCTCGCGCGGCTGGCGCCGGTGGTCGACGCCGCGGTCCCCGACGACGGTCGGCAGATGCTGATCGACGTCCTCGACCGCCTGCCCGACGCCTTCGTCGTCACCGACCATGCCCTCGACATCCTGGCCGAGAACGCGGCCTTCCTCGACCTCGCCCAGTTCGCCCGGCGCGAGCACGCGCGCGGCCAGTCGCTCCGGCGCTTCCTCGGCCGCCCCGAGATCGACCTCGACCTGATCGTCGCCCACCTTCAGGACAGCGGCTCGGTGCGCAACTTCGCGACGATTTTCCGCAGCCAGCAGGGCGTCGTCGACGAGGTCGAGGTGTCGGCGGTCGCGGTCAGCGAAGGCGAGGCCCCGTGCTACGGCTTCGCCATCCGCGGCGTCGGCCGCCGCCTGCGCGACGACGCGCCCGGCCAGGCTGCGGGGCGCGACCTGCCGCGGTCGGTCGAGCAGCTGACCGAGCTCGTCGGCCGCGTCAGCCTGAAGGAGATCGTCCGCGAATCGACCGACCTGATCGAGCGGCTGTGCATCGAGGCGGCGCTCGCCTACACCGGCGACAACCGCGCGTCGGCCGCCGAGGTGCTCGGCCTCTCGCGCCAGAGCCTTTATTCGAAGCTCCACCGCCACGGCCTCGGCAACCTGACGGCGGACGACGAATGAGCGGTGCCGCCGCCCTCCCAACGTCCGCCCCCGCGCCGGCGGCGGTCGTCGAGCTGATGAAGCCGGTGACGTGGTTCCCGCCGATGTGGGCGTTCCTGTGCGGCGTCGTGTCGTCGGGCGTGCCGCTGGCGCACCGCTGGCCGTTTCTGATCGCCGGGCTGGTCCTGACCGGGCCGCTGGTGTGCGGAACGAGCCAGGCGGTCAACGACTGGTTCGATCGCCACGTCGACGCGATCAACGAGCCCGGCCGGCCGATCCCGTCGGGGCGCATCCCCGGCCGCTGGGGGCTCGGCCTCGCGGTCGCCGGGACCGTGCTGTCGGCGGTCGTCGCGGCGCTGATCGGGCCGTGGGTGTTCGTCGCGTCGCTCGTCGGGCTGGCGGCGGGATGGGCGTACAGCGCGCCGCCGCTGCGCCTCAAGGCCAGCGGGATCGCGGGACCGGCGGCGTGCGCGCTCGCCTACGAGGGGCTGACGTGGTTCACGGGCGCGAGCGTGATGGCCGGCGGCCTGCCGGGCGGGCGGGTGCTCGCGGTGCTCGGCCTCTACAGCTTGGGCGCATGGGGAATCATGACGCTGAACGATTTCAAGGCGGTCGCCGGCGACCGGGCGATGGGCATCCGTTCGCTGCCCGCGGTGCTCGGCATCGACCGCGCGGCGCGGATCGCGTGCGTCGTCATGCTCGCGCCGCAGCTCGTCGTCGTCGGGCTGCTGTGGCGCTGGGGCGCGGTGTGGCCGTCCGCCGCCGTCGCCGCGCTGTGCTTCGCGCAGGTCGGACTGATGCTCCGCCTGCTCGGCGACCCGACCGCGCGGACGCCGATGTTCCAGGCGACGGGGACCGGGGCCTACGTCCTCGGGATGCTCGCGGCGGCGATCGGGCTGGGAGCGATGTCATGAACGCGGCTGCGCCGCTGGGCGGCGTGACCGGCGCCGGCGGCCTGTCGTGGCCGGCGATCGTCCGCCTCGGGCTGGTCCAGAGCGCGATCGGCGCGACGGTGGCGTTGACGACGACGACGCTCAACCGGATCATGGTCGTCGAGTACGGCCTCGCGGCGACGGTGCCGGCGGCGCTGGTGGCATTTCACTATGTCGTCCAGATGGCGCGCGCGCGGTGGGGACACGGCTCCGACGCGGGGCGGCGGCGGACGCCGTGGATCGTTGGCGGGATGGCGGTGCTCGCGGCGGGTGCGGTGCTGGCCGCATGGGCGACGCCGCGGATGGCGAGCGCCGCGGGCATCGCCGCCGCGATCCTCGCCTTCGCCATGATCGTTGGTACCGTTACGCCGGACATGCTGTTTCCCGCGACCGC
>CAHJWT010000053.1 GCA_903643075.1 Sphingomonadaceae bacterium
TCCAGCTGTTCCATGGCCGCGGCGGCGCGGTCGGGCGCGGCGGCGGGTCGGCGTTCGACGCGATCCGCGCGCAGCCGCCGGGCTCGGTCGGCGGCCGCATCCGCATCACCGAGCAGGGCGAGGTCATCGCGTCGAAGTACGGCACCCCGGCGGTCGCCGCCGCCAGCCTCGAGACGATGACCGCGGCGACCGTCCTCGCCAGCCTCGCCCCTGTGCCGGTGCCGCCGACGGACCTCGCGCGCTTCCGCGCGGCGATGGACGACCTCAGCACGGCGGCGATCGGCGCGTATCGCGGGCTGGTCTACGACACCGGCGGGTTCAACGCCTTCTTCCGCGCCGCGACGCCGATCACCGAGATCGCCGAGCTGAACATCGGCAGCCGCCCGGCGTCGCGGACGAAGTCCGACCGGATCGAGGACCTGCGCGCGATCCCGTGGGTATTCAGCTGGGCGCAGGCGCGGATCATGCTGCCGGGCTGGTTCGGCACCGGCGACGCGCTGGCCGGCTTCGGCGACCGCGGGCTGCTCCGCGCGATGGTGGCGAGTTGGCCGTTCCTCCAGACGACGCTCGCCAACCTCGAACAGGTGCTGGCGAAGTCCGACATGGCGCTCGCCGGCCGCTACGCCGGCCTCGTCCCCGATGCGGCGCTGCGGCGGACGATCTTCGGGCGAATCGAGGACGGGTGGCACCGCACCCGCGACGCGCTCCTCGACCTGACGGGGCAGGCGGCGCTGCTCGACCGGACGCCGGCGCTCCAGCGCGCGGTCCGGATGCGGCTGCCGTACATCGATCCGCTGAACGAGCTGCAGATCGACCTGATCCGGCGGCGGCGGAGCGGCGACGCCGACCCGCGCATCGCCGAGGGCATCCACCTGACGATCAACGGCATCGCCGCCGGGCTGCGCAATACCGGGTGAACGCCGCCCGTCAGAACTGCGCGTGCGCGCGGATCGCGAACACCGGCACCGGCCCGCGGTCGCGGTTGTACGCCGGGTTGGCGATCAGCTGCGCGTCGGCGGTGACGTGGAGCGGGCCGATCAGCGTCACGTCGTAATAAGCCTCGCCGATCAGCTCGGCACCGGGGTGGGGCAGGCGGCCGTCGCCGACCAGAATACCGAGGCCGCCGGCGGCGAGGTAGCGCCGGCGCGCGGCGGAGATGTCGTTGGCGATCAGTGCGATACCGGCCTCGTCGTGCGGCCGCCCCCACGCCGTGCCTTTGACCCGCACCCCGCCCGAGACACTGCGGTCGATGTCGGTGAATTCGACCGCCTCGCTGTCGCCGTCCCCGACGCCGGCGCGGAGGAAGGCGGCGAGGGTGTCGGTCAGTTCCTGCTCGGCGTCGACGCCGATGCCCGTGCGGTCGCGGAAGCGGCGGACGGGGACGGGATCGGGGGCGGTGCCGTGGGCGGCACCATAGGCGACCGCGTCGTCGAGCCGCGCGAAGTTGCCGTGCATGAACCAGCCGGTGACGCGGATCGTGCCCGGCCGGCCGCTGAGCGTCACGCGCCGCTCGATCTCGCCGACGACCTGGTATTGGCGGAAGTGGGTCTCGAGGTCGACGCTGTTGGGGACCTTCGACAGGTTGAACAGCCCGGCACGCCCGGTCCACCGGCCAAGGGTCAGCTCGGCCGCGCCGCCGTAGGTGTAGCCCCACGCGTCGGCGGCGTAGTCGAACGTGCCGAGGTCGACCGCCGTCCAGTTGAGGAAGTCGCTGCGCGGGTCGTGGGCATAGGCGTTGGTGTCGAACACGTCGGCGACGCTGAACTTGCCGATGGTCAGCGTCAGGTGGTCCTTGGTCCGGTGGATGCCGAGCTGGTTGACGTCGCGGTCGACCTCGTCGTCGCCGCCGCCGAGGTTGCTCGTCTGGCGGAACAGCAGGCGCTGGAGCCGGATGTACGGCGTCCCCTTGCCGACCTTGTACGCCTCGGCCGACGGGAAGCCGGCGGCGCCGAGGGTGTTCCTGAGGCCGAAGCCCTGGTCGGCCTCGGTGTCGGCCCACACCTCGAAGCCCTTCCACGGGCTGACCCCGACGTACAGCGTCAGGTCGGCGGTCTCGCGGAACTGGCCGTCGCCGTTGAGGCTGTTCGGCCCGTCGTATGGCGCGCGGAACGGGGTGTTGCCCTGGCCGACGACGGTCGCCTGGCCGTGGACCGCGAAACGGCCGGCGACGATGTCGGGGCCGACGGCGTCGGGCTCGGCGGTCGGTCCGCCGGCGGTCTGCGCCGCGGCGGGGACCGCGAGCAGCGTCGCCAGCAGCCATGCCCGAACCATGCCGCGCCCCCCGCCAACGCCGTGGCGTCGCCCTAGCTCGCCCCCTCGCGGGTCGCAACCTTGTCGGTCCGCGGCGACAGCGCGACCTTGATCAAGGCGACGATCGGATCGGCGAGGATCAGCCCCATGATGCCGAACAGGACGCCGAAGATCAGCTGTGCCGCGAGGACCATCGCCGGAGCGAGGTCGACCGCGCGCTTCTCGATCATCGGGCTGACGAACTGGTCGGCGAGCTGAACCGTCAGGTAGACGCCGAGCGTCCACAGGCCGGTCGTCGTCCCGTCGGAGAAGCCGATGACGATCATCAGCGCGCCGCTCGCGATCGCGCCGAGGTTGGGAATGAACGCGAGCAGCCCGGCGACGAGCCCGAGGAGAAGCGCGAGCGGCGTCCCGACGATCGACAGGCCGAGGAAAATCAGCGTCCCCTCGAACAGCATCAGCACCAGCCGCCCGCCGACCCAGCGGCGGAGCATGGCGGCCATCGCGTCGATCGTGTCCTTGACCGCGGCGCGGCGCGGCTCGGGGGTCAGCCACTCGACGCCGCGCTCGTAGAGGCGCGGGTCTGCGGCGACGAAGATGCCGAAGACGACGATGAGGAGGAGACTGCCGACGACCCCGGCCGCGCCGCCGATGACGGTCAGGATGCGCCCTACCGAACTGCCGATCTGCGCCTTGAGAGTCGCGATCGGATCGCCGCTGCTGCCCCCGAGGCCATATTCCTTGGCGAGGTTCGACAGGCGCTCGCTCTCGCGGACGAGGGTCTTCTGCAGCTCGCCGAACTCCTCGGCGATCTGCGTGCCGGCGAAGAAGAGGAAGGCAACGACCGCGACGACGAACAGCGCGACGACGACCGACAGCCGGATGCCGCGGTTGACCCGCCACACGCGGCCGAGCAGGTGCTCGCCGCCCTGCAGCCCGGCGGCGAAGACGAGCCCGGCGAGGATGAGGAGGAGCGACGACGCGACCCGCCACGACAGCCACAGCGCGGCGGCGAGGCTCAGCCAGACGACGGCGTCGGTCAGCGCGGCGCGGCCGCGCGACGAGAACTCGATCGGGCTCGGCGGGACCGGGGCGTCGTCGCTCACTGGCGCGTGGCGGGCGGGGTGCTGTGCTCGGTCTGCGGCCGCAGCGAGACGAAGGCGCGATGTGGGCGGAGCGCGGCGAGCCACGTCAGTGGATTCCACAGCTCGGTCGAGCCGTCGAGCGAGAAGGTCAGGAACTCGGCACGGCCGACGAGGTTCTCGATCGGCAGCATCCCCAGCCCGCCGACGAAGGCGGGAAAGCGGCTGTCTTCGCTGTTATCGCGGTTGTCGCCCATCAGGAACAGGTGCCCCTCGGGGACGATCTCGGGCGCGGTATTGTCCTGCGCAGTGTCGCCAAGGTCGAGGACGTCGTAGCTCTTGCCGCCGGGCAGCGTCTCGCGGAAGCGCGGGTAGCGGCAGATCGCGCTGCCGTCGGCGCGGACGACGCGGTACTCGGCGAACTGGCCGATGCAGTCGGTGTTGGCCGAGACGGCGATGTCGGCCGGGGCCTCGGCGACCTTCGGCACGGGGGCGCCGTTGAGCCACAGCTGGCCGCCCTTCATCTGCACCGTGTCGCCGGGCAGGCCGATGACGCGCTTGATATAGTCCTCGTGGTCGCGCGGCGCCTTGATCACCGCGATGTCGCCGCGTTCGGGGTAGCGGCCGAGGACGCGCCCACTCATCTCGGGCAGGATCGGCAGCGACGGCGACAGGTACGAATAGCCGTACGGGAACTTCGACACGATCAGCCGGTCGCCGGTCAGCAGCGTCGGCAGCATCGATTCGCTCGGGATGTAGAACGGCTTGGCGATCAGGCTGTGGACCGCGAGGACGGCAAGCGCGAGAACGAGGAGCTGGCGCACCTCGTCGGCCCAGTCGACCTTCTTCTTCGGCTTGGCGGGTTTGCGCGCCATGGCCATCGTCTCGCTCATTCCGGCCTCCCGGCAGCCTCGGCGGTGATCAGGACGATCGCCTGCGCCCAGGGATGATCGTCGGTGATCGTCAGGTGTATTACGGCCCTATGCCCTGCGGGCGTCAGCTTGGCCAGCCTTTCCGCCGCGCCGCCGGTCAGTTCGAGCGTCGGCTGCCCCGACGGCAGGTTGACGACGCCCATCGCGCTGAAGAAGACGCCGCCGCGGATGCCGGTGCCGAGCGCCTTGGCGCACGCCTCCTTCGCCGCCCAGCGCTTGGCGTAGGTCCCGGCGCGGGTCAGCGGCCGGCACTCGGCGCGGGCGATCTCGGTGGCCGTGAACACGCGGCGGATGAAGCGGTCGCCGAACCGATCGAGCGACGCCGCGATGCGCTCGATATTGGTCAGGTCGTTGCCGAGACCGAGGATGATCACGACGTCGGCCGCGGATCACGCCACCCCTCCCGCTTGCGGGAGGGGCGAGAGACGGCGCAGCCGGCCCGGGGGTGGGGAGCCGCCAGGGCCGAGGCCACTCGCCCGCTCCCCACCCCCGGGCCGCATTCCTCGCGTCTCTCGTCCCTCCCCTGAAGGGGAGGGGGGGCTAGGGCCGCGCCGCGTCGATGCATTCGCGCATCTGCCGGATCGCCGCCGCCAGTCCGATGAATACCGCCTCGCCGATCAGGAAATGGCCGATGTTGAGCTCGGCGACCGCCGGCAGAGCCGCGACCGGACGCCCGTTGACGAAGGTCAGGCCGTGGCCGGCGTGGATTTCGAGCCCCGCCGCCGCGCCGTAGGCGGCGGCGTCAGCGAGGCGCGCCGTCTCGTCGGCGACCGCAGGTCCGGTGGCATGGCTGTACGGCCCGGTGTGCAGCTCGACGACCGGCGCGCCGAGGCGGACGGCAGCGTCGATCTGGCGGCGGTCGGGGGCAACGAACAGGCTGACGCGGATGCCGGCATCGCGCAGACGCGCGACCAGCGGTGCCAGGCCGTCGACCTGCCCGGCGGCGTCGAGGCCACCCTCGGTCGTCCGCTCGGCGCGGCGTTCGGGGACGATGCACGCCGCATGCGGCCGGTGGCGCAGCGCGATCGCCAGCATGTCGGCGGTCGCCGCCATCTCGAGATTGAGGGGGACGGTCAGCGCCGCCGTCAGCCGGTCGATGTCGGCGTCAGTGATGTGCCGCCGGTCCTCGCGCAGGTGGGCGGTGATGCCGTCGGCCCCAGCGGCGACAGCGGCTTCGGCCGCGCGGACCGGATCGGGATGGTCGCCGCCGCGCGCGTTGCGGATCGTCGCGACATGGTCGATGTTGACCCCGAGGCGGACGCGCTGCGTCACGGACATAGCGCCGCCGACAGCAGGTCGTACGTCCCGCCCTTGCCCTGCCACGCCTCGCCGAAATCGAACGGGCGGTCGGTGAAGACGATCAGGGCGAGGCCGCGCGCGGGGGCGAGGATGTTTCGCACCTGCACCCCCCCGATCTCGCCGCGCCGCTCGACGAGCTGCTGCGGGCCGGCGCACCCCTTGAGGGGGACGGCGTACGACCACACGCCGAGCGCGGCGTAGCCGAGCTTGGGGTTGCCGCGTTCGATCTCGGCGCGGCTCGCCGGCGTCATCAGCGTGCCGGTCAGCCACGCGCGGTCGAACTTCGCGAGGTCGCCCGGCGGCCCGGCGACGGCACCGGCCGCGCCGAAGCGGCCGACGTCGACAAAGCCGTCGTCGCGGCCATCAGCGAAATAGCCCGCGCGGCCCGCGGCCTCGCCGGGCTTGAGCAGGTGCGTCGCGGTCATCCCGGCGGGGACGAACACGCTTTCCGCCAGCACGTCGGCGAGCGGCCTACCCGTGACCGCCTCAAGGACGGCGGCGACGACCTCAGTATCGCAGTTGTTGTAGTCGAAGCGCGCGCCGGGCTCGGCCTTCGCCACGCCGAGGCAGATCGCGTCGACCCCCGGCGGCGGCGGCGGCGCGTCGCGGCGGTACTGGACGAGCATCTCCTTGCGCGCGTCGACCGGACCGTCCTCGATGTTGGGCAGGCCGCTGGTGTGCTGGAGGAGCATCCGGAGGGTGATCCGGCCGGCGTTGGCGACCTTGAGCGTCGGCACGTAGGCGACGACCGGGGTGTCGAGCGCGATCTTGCCCGCCTCGACCTGCTTCATCACCGCGACCGCGACGATCTGCTTGGTCACCGACGCCCACCGCCACGGCGCGTCGCCGACGACCTGCTGGAGGCGGCCGAGCCGTCCACCGCAGTCGTCGACCGTGTCGCTGACGAGGTATTCGCCGCTGATCGCCGATCCGGCGGCGGCGCGCTCGACCGCGGCGCAGCGATCAAGGAGGGCGTCGCCCGCGGGCGGCGCGACCGGCGTGGCGGCAGCGAGCGCGACGGCGGCGAAGAGGAGGATCATGCGGCGCGGCTCCCGGGTTTGACGGCGGGGATGGCGGCGAGGTCCGGCGGCAGCGCGTCGGCGGCGTAGGTCGGCACGGCGAGGCGGAGCAGCGCGGTCAGCGGCACGCCGACATCGGCGGTGCCGTCACTGCGGTCGACCAGCGCGGCGGCATGGACGACCTCCCCTCCCGCCGCCGTGACCGCCGCGATCGCCTCGCGCGAGCTGAGCCCGGTGGTGACGACGTCCTCGACGAGTAGCACGGTTGCGCCCGGCGGGAGGGCGAAGCCGCGGCGCAGCTCGAACGTGCCGGCCGGCCGCTCGACGAACATCGACGGCGTGCCCAGCTGGCGCGCGACCTCATAGCCGACGATCACCCCGCCCATCGCCGGGGCGACTACGGCGTCGACGTCGCGCGCTGCCGGCGGCAGCTTGGCGACCAGCGCCGCGACCAGCCGCGCGGCTCGTGTGGGGTCCATGAGGACGCGAGCACACTGGAGATAGCGCGGCGAGCGCAGCCCCGACGACAGGATGAAATGGCCGTCGAGGAGGGCGTCGGCGGCGCGAAACTCGGCGAGGATGTCGGCGTCGGTCACGCGGCTGCGCCTAACACCGGCGATTGGGGTGTGGAAAGCGACGTTTTCTTGCGCTAATCAACGACCTGCCAGGGGGCAGTCGGGGGAACGCAAGATGACGATCGGGGGAGTGGTGCGCGGTAGTGCGCGGGCGGCGGTCGGGGGCCTTGTCGCCCTCGCCCTGACCATGCCGGCGGTCGCGCAGATCAAGTCGACCCACAGCGAATCGGCCGAGAACACGCGCGCGCGGGCGCAGGCCGAACTGCCGACGTGCGCGCGGCCGCTCGGCACGATCGCGCTGTCGGAGCCCGAGACCAAATGGTGGGGCGGGCTCGGCCTCGGCTCGCCCGAGGCGTTGATCCGCGTCTACATCCAGAAGTCGCATTGCTTCCGCCTCGTCAACCGCAGCGCGCAGGGAATGGCGGCGATGGAGCGCGAGCGCGCGCTGAACGCCGGCGGCGAGATGCGCCGCGGCGGCACGATCGGTAAGGGCCAGATGGTCGAGGCCGACTTCACCGTCATCCCCGACATCGTCACCGGCAACAACAACAAGGGCGGCCTCAACGTCGGCGGCCTGCTCGGCGGCATCGTCGGCGGCGCGGCGGGCGGGCTGCTCGGCGGGATCAACGTCAAGAAGCGGTCGGCCAACGTCATCCTCAACGTCGTCAACAACAAGAGCAGCGAGGAGTTCGTCGCCGAGGGCCAGTCGAAGAAGACCGACCTCGGCTTCGGCGGCGGCGGCGGCATCTTCGGCGGCGGCGCGCTCGCCGCCGGCGGCGCGTCGGGCTACGACAATACCGAGATCGGCCAGGTCATCGCGCTTGCCTATCTCGACGCCTATACCAAGATGGTCGGGCAGCTCGGCGGCGAGCTCGGCCAGTTCGCCAGCGCGCAACAGGCGCAGAAGGCGGTGGCGATGAAGCGCCCCGGGCGGATGTACGCCGCCGCGTCGCTCAAGGCGAAGGTGCTGAAGTCCCTCGACCCCGGCGCGCTGCTGTATCCGACGGGGAACAAGCAGGACGGCTTCTGGGAGGTCGAGGACGAACTCGGCACCAAGGGCTGGGTGGCGGAGGCGGTGATCGAGATCGCGCGGTAGCAACTTTCCCCTCCCGCTTGCGGGAGGGGCGAGAGACGGAGGCGTAGCCCGCGGCCCGGGGGTGGGGATCGGCGAGTGGCCAAAGCTACGCCCGGACTTCCCACCCCCGACCCCTCCCGCAAGCGATAGGGGAGCTACGCCTTCACGCGCTCGACCGTCACCACCGCCTGCGTCGCGCGCAGCGCGGCGACGATGTTGGTCAGGTGGGCGAGGTCGTCGACCTCGATGTCGACGACGAAGGTGTGGAAGGCGCGGTCGCGCTCGCTGAGCGTCAGGTTGACGATGTTCGCGCCGTGGTGGGCGAGGATCGCGGTCAGCGCGGCGAGGCTGCCCGGCGCATTGTGAACCACCGCCGCGACGCGGGCGACGCTGCCCTCGGTCGCATCGCCCCAGTGGAGGTCGAGCCAGTCGCCGGCCCCTTCGCCGGCAACCTCGGCGAGGCGGGCGCAGTCGATACTGTGGACCTCGATGCCGCTGCCGGCGCGGCCGACGCCGACGATCCGCTCACCGGGGATCGGGTGGCAGCAGTCGCCGAGTTGGTAGGCGACGCCCGGCGTCAGCCCGGTGATCGAGATCGCCGCCTTCGGCCCGGCGCGGCCGCGCTTCTTCGGCTTGAGCCCGGCGGTCGACCCCGGCACCACCGCTTCGAGCAGCGCGGTGTCGCCGACCGTCTGCCGCGCCAGCGCGAGGTAGAGCGCGGTGCGGTCGGCGAGCTTCAGCCGGCCGAGCGCAGCGTCGACCGCGTCCTCCGACAACGGCAGCTTCAGCCGCCCAACGACTTCGTCGTAGAGCTTGCGGCCCATTGTCAGGAGCTGGCCGCGCTCCTGCTGGCGGACGAAGCGCCGCACCGCCGCGCGTGCCTTGACTGAGGCGACGAAGCCCTCCCACGCCGGGTCGGGCTTCTGCGCCTTCGACCGCAGGATCTCGACCTGGTCGCCGTTGACGAGCGGGGTCCGCAGCGTGACGACGCGGCCATTGACCTTCGCCCCGACGCAGGTGTCGCCGAGCTCGGTATGGACGGCGTAGGCGAAATCGACCGGGCACGACCCGGCGGGGAGCTGGATCAGCTCGCCCTTGGGGGTGAAGGCGAAGACCTGGTCCTGGAACATCGCCAGCCGGGTATGCTCGAGCACCTCCTCGGGGCTGGCGGCGTGGTCGACCGCGTCGAGCAGGTCCTTCAGCCACGGATAGGCGACCCGCGCCGGCGCGGTCAGGTCGCCGCCGTCCTTGTATGCCCAGTGCGCCGCCAGCCCGAACTCGGCTTCGCGGTCCATCTCGGCTGTGCGGATCTGGACCTCGATCCGCATTCGCTCGCTATGCATCACCGTCGTGTGGAGCGAGCGGTAGCCGTTGCGCTTTGGCGTCGAGATAAAGTCCTTGAACCGCCCCGGCACCGCCTGCCACCGCTGGTGGATCGTGCCCAGCGCGCGGTAGCACGCCGCGACGTTCGGCACGACGACGCGGAAGGCGATGACGTCGGGCAGGTGCTCGAAGGCGATTGCATGCGCCTGGAGCTTGCGCCAGATCGAATAGGGCCGCTTTTCGCGCCCGCGGACGTCGGCGTCGATCCCGGCGTCGGCGAGGAGGCTGCGCAGCCCTGCGCTGGTCCGCGCGACCATGTCGCCGTCGTCGGCGCGAAGCGCGGCGAGGCGCTTGACGACGGTGTCGTAACCCTCGGGCTCGAGCTGCTGGAAGGCGAGCGTCTGCAGCTCGTCCATGAAGCCGTAGAGGCCGATGCGCTCGGCCAGCGGCGCGTAGATGTCCATCGTCTCGCGCGCGATGCGGCGGCGCTTGTCGGGGTTCGTGATGAAGTGGAGCGTCCGCATGTTGTGGAGGCGGTCGGCGAGCTTGACGAGGAGGACGCGGATGTCGTCCGACATCGCCAGCAGGAACTTGCGCAGGTTTTCGGCGGCGCGCTCGTTGGCGGTCGTCCCCTCGATCTTCGACAGCTTGGTGACCCCGTCGACCAACCGGGCGACGTTGGGACCGAACAGCTTCGCGATCTGCTCGGGCGTCGCGACGGTATCCTCGATCGTGTCGTGAAGGATCGCGGTCGCGATCGTCTCGGCATCGAGCTTGAGGTCGGTCAGGATGCCGGCGACCTCGATCGGATGGCTGAAATAGGGATCGCCCGACGCGCGCAGCTGCGACCCGTGCGCCTGGAGCGAGAAAACGTAGGCGCGGTTGAGCAGATCCTCGTCGGCCGCGGGATCATAGGCGAGGACGCGGTCGACGAGTTCGTACTGACGCAGCATGGTTCGATAGTGGGGGCCGGTCGCGGCGGGCGCAACCGGCTGCGTCGCCGTTACGGCACCGCCCGCAGGTCACGGCACGTCGTTCGCCGCCGCCTTGTCTTCGTCGCGCTGGACGCGCGCATCGTGCATGAACTTCTGGAAGCAGCCCGTCTGGCCGCCGCTGCCGACCGCCGAGCAGCTGTCGGGGCGGTTCTCGCTGCCCGCCTGATCGATGATCCGCGACCGCGCAACCCACGACTGCTCGACGTGCGCCGTCTTCGCCTCGTCGCGCAGGCGCTTGGGGATGCGGAAGCGCTCCGACTCGGGCAGGCGGGCGCAGACGACGATCTCGTCGCCGACCCCCTTGGGGCAGGGGTCGTTGCCGAACACCGCGAGGTGGATCTCGGTCCGCGCCGGCGGGGTCGCGCGCGCGCCGAGGCCGGCGGTCGAGGCGGCGAGGGTGGGGGTGGCCGAGAAGGAGAGGGCGATCAGCGCCGACGCGACGATGCGCGACAGCCACCGCATTGCTGTCATCCCGGCGCAGGCCGGGATCCATGACCTCGAACTTTCGAGTTGATGGGTCCCGGCCTGCGCCGGGATGACAGAAAGGTAGTGCGTCATCCTTCCCTAACGCACCACCCCCGCTTCGGCCCCCGCCAGCGCCCGCGCGAACTCGGTCGCGTCGAACGGGCGGAGGTCGCCCATCCCCTCGCCGACGCCGACCGCGTGGATCGGCAGGCCGAAGCGCTCGGCCGCCGCGACGAGGACGCCGCCGCGCGCGGTGCCGTCGAGCTTGGTCATGACGAGCCCGGTGACCCCCGCGACCTCGCGGAACACCTCGATCTGGCTGAGCGCGTTCTGCCCCGTTGTCGCGTCGAGGACGAGGACGACGTCGTGCGGCGCGCCGGGCATCGCCTTCGCCAGCACCCGCTTCATCTTGGCCAGCTCGTCCATCAGTCCGCTCTTGTTCTGCAGCCGCCCGGCGGTGTCGATGATGAGGACGTCGGACCCCGCGTCGCGCGCGGCGGCGAGCGCGGTGAAGGCGAGCCCCGCCGCGTCGCCGCCCTGCTCGCCGGCGATCACCGGCACGTTCGCCCGCGCGCCCCAGATCTTGAGCTGCTCGATCGCGGCGGCGCGGAAGGTGTCGCCGGCGGCGAGCATGACGGCGTAGTCCTGCTCGGCGAACAGGTGGGCGAGCTTGGCGATCGTCGTCGTCTTGCCGCTGCCGTTGACCCCGACGATCAGGATCACCTGCGGCCGCGGGAAGGCGACGACGTCGAGCGGCCGCGCGACGGGGGCGAGGACCTTCGCCACCTCGGCGGCGACGACGCCGCGCACCCCCGCCTCGTCGATCCCGCGCGGGTACTTCTCCGGCGCGAGCTGGGCGACGATCCGCGCTGCCAGCGCCGGCCCGAGGTCGGAGGCGATCAGCGCCTCCTCGATCGCGTTCAACCGGTCGGCGTCGAGCGTCGCGGTGCCGAACAGCCCCGACAGGTTCGCGCCGAGCTTGTCCGACGACCGCGACAGTCCCGCCGTCAGCTTCGCCAGCCAGCCCTTCGCCTCGGTCATGCGCACTCCACGTGGTCGGCGGTCGCGGCGACGGCGACGACCTCGGCAATCGATCCGCGCGCCGCCGGCGTCCGCAGCCGCGCGGGCAGGAACGCCTCGGTATGGCCCGACACGCCGTCGGCCTCGACGAGGACGCGCTGCGCACGACCGACAGTGGCCGCGAGCGCCACCGCTTGCCTCGTGACTCCCGCCGCACGCAGCGTCGCCGCTGCATGAGCGCCGAGGATGGTCATGGCGTTGCCCTTCTGGATGGCGATGGACACCGAGTCGAGCAGGTGCTGGGTAGCTGCCT